>JBBQOA010000107.1:0-10424 GCA_038330465.1 Pyrinomonadales bacterium | reverse complement strand
CGTTGCCAATAGCTATTGGCAAGCTATCAAGCTTATCAACTAATAAGGAGAATTTTTTATGAATAATGAAGGACGAGGAACAGCTTCGGCTGTCAACAACAACATTGAAGACACTACACGACAAACGGAAAATAATTTGCTGACCGGACTTTTCCAAGACCGCGACAGCGCTGAAGCGGCATATAACACGCTTCGTAATCGCGGATACACTGATGCCGAGATCAATTTAATGATGTCGGATCAAACGCGTGATAAATGGTTTGCCGGTCAGGAAGAAACCGATCTCGGCACAAAAGCGCTCGAAGGCGCGGGAGCCGGCTCGGCGATCGGCGGAACTCTTGGCGCGGTGATCGGCGGAATCGCGGCGATCGGTACAAATGTCATTCTTCCGGGTCTCGGATTGATCGTTGCCGGTCCATTGGTTGCGGCTTTGGCGGGCGCGGGCGCGGGTGGTTTGACGGGCGGTTTGGTCGGCGCGTTGATCGGTTCGGGAATTCCCGAAGAACGCGCTCAGTTATACGATGATGGAATCCGCAATGGCGGCGTCGTCATGGGAGTCAATCCGCGGACGCCCGATGATGCCGAATTTCTGGAAACTGAATGGCGCAACAATCGCGGTCAACATATTTACCGCTAGTTCATTGTGTCAAACAAAAGAAAATACCCCGCATCAATCCCTGATGCGGGGTATTTTTTACAAAAAAAAGTGAGCTGAAACCGTTCAGCTCACGAAAACAGAGGAGTCAACTTACAAAATTAATAGATCGTGAAAGAATATTCGACCGGTTTGGTGACCGAATAGGGCACGCCGCCGCGTTTGGCAGGTTCAAATCTGATGCCTCTTGCCGCCGCGATCGCCTGTTCCGTCAAACCGTTGCCAAGTCCGCTGATCACCGCGATCGCACCGATCGAACCGTTTGCCGAAAATGTCACCCGCAGAGTAACTTTGCCCTGCACCTGATTCTGTCGAGCTAAGTCAGTATAATTCGCCCGTGGTTTGGAAAGAATTTTTACGCCTTCGCTTGGACCAATCGGAGCCGGGGTTTTAGTTTTGACAACCAGGTTGCCTCCTCCTCCTCCGGTCCCATCGCCTTCACCGTCGCCGTCTCCATCGCCGCGACCATCGCCCTTGCCGTTTCCGATACCGCCGCCCTCGCCGTTACCTTGTCCGCGACCTTTTCCGCCGCCCTGACCGCCGCCGGTTCCGTTTCCATCAGAAAGTACGTTGCCGCCGTTTCTTAATCCGTAAGGCTCGTCGGTTTGTTCGGCTTGTCTTTCGTTTTTATTTTTGGTCGATGGAGCAATCGCAATTGTCGGATTGGTTACTTTGTCATAAGTAACCGAGGGCGCAAATAAAGGATCTTTTACCTGCGCGGCTTCGCGTCCCTTCGAAACAGGGTTCTGCTCGTCTTTCCCGCCGCCGCCGCCGCCGCCGCCCTTATCTTTTTTCTTTTCGGGTACTTCCAAATCCATCGGCGCCGGCGCCAGATCATCGATAAATGCAAACAATTCCGGCGTGTCGATCGCGGCAATGTCGAGATATTTATTAAAGATCGAATAGACAAAGCTGCTGACCATCACCGTACAGCCGAGCAGAAATGCGCCGAGCAGCAGCAAATTGCGCTGTTTGACATTTTTTTCGACGACGATGGTCGGTCTAAATCCGTAATCGGGAACGTAATGCGGAATGGATTCCTTTGAAGCGTCGTTGGCGGTTTTGCCAAAGGTCGCTTCGTGCAGATCATTATTAAAACCTTCGGTTGCGGGGATTTCCGAGGCAAGATTTTCGGTTGCCGGAATTTCTGTTGAAATTATTTCCGCTGCCGGAAATTCCGCCGCGAGATATGATTTTGTTTCTTCGACGGGTTCTTCAAAAATGTCGTCGCTGAATTCAAAAACTTCCCTTGTTTCCGCCGGTTCATCGATCGCGGTATCTGCCGAAAATGTCTGCGTTTCGGCAACTTGCGGCGTTTCAGCCGGAACTTCGATAAACTGCGGAGCATTTGGCTGAGCCGTTTCGATCGGTTCAATTTTCGGTTCTTCGATGATCGTGGTTTCAACCGGATTCAATTCAAAAGCCGTTAGATGCTCTCCGCAATTCGGGCAAAATCCGAATTTCTCGGCAAATCCTTCTTCACAAGCGGCACAATATTTTACTATCTTTCCCATCTCTCTCAAGCCTCACAAACTGTCTTTATTATTGAATTAAAATTAACAACCAACTGTAATTATAACGTGATTTCCGCAGATGTTAAGTTTTAATCAGGTAAATTTTCGCTTTTAACAACTGTGGTAAACAAATTACTAGATGCGATTTTCGTTTGACGCGATGCCTCAGCATCACTAAAATTTTCTTTTCGCCGTATTGAAATTACAACGGAATTTATTTTTTCGCCACGACAACTCGAAATTATATTTTCGGCAACTAATGAAAGACAAGTCGCCTTTGCGGTATTATAAAAGCAATGAAATTTAATATTTATTTCAAAAATTCGACATTTTTTTTATTGATCCTGTTTTCTACGGCATCTTTTGCGTTCGCGCAAACACAAAATTTTCCCGCGCCGCGTGAAGCAAAACTGCTGAACGGCACAAAACTTCTCGTTTGGAACGAACCGAATGCCGACAAGATCAACATCAAGTTGCGGATTCACAGCGGCGCCGCCTTTGACCCGCAGGGCAAAGAAGGCACGATGCAGCTTTTATCCGACATTTTATTTCCGAACGATTCGATCAAAGAATTTTTTACCGATGATCTCGGCGGAATGCTCGAAATAATCACCAATTACGATTACATTCAAATCAACGCGAGCGGTAATTCAGACAAGTTTCTGACAATTATGGAAACTTTGTCCGCCGCCATCACGAATCCTTCGATCAACAAGGAAACGACCGAAAAAGTTCGCGCCGCTTTGCTCGCCAAAGTTAAAGAACTCGAAAAAGATCCGGCATACGTCGCCGATCAAACGGTTGCCAAACGTCTTTTCGGCACATACCCGTACGGCAGACCGCCGCTTGGAAGTTCGGCAAGTATTGCCAATATAGATTTTGCCGATCTGCTCTTTGCCGAACAAAAATTCCTGACCGCCGATAACGCGACGATCGCCATCAGCGGCAACGTCAAAGCCGATTTTGCACTCCGCGCCGCAAAAAGACTTTTTGGCGGCTGGCTTAAATCGGATAAAAAAATTCCGGCGACATTTGCCCAGCCCGAAGCGCCGGATTTGAAGCAACTTGTCGTTGAATTGCCGGATCTGGAGAAAGAATATAGCCGCTCGGCACAAACGGCGCCGGCGCGGAAAGATAATGATTACTATGCGATGCGTATATTTGAAAATGTTTGGCAAAAACTTATTTGCCAGAAAACACAGTTTAGCTATCAACCGCATCTTCTTCGTGGTTTTTTTGTCATCAGCGAAAATAGAGCGATTCCCAAGAATGTCAGCGAATTGCCATTCAACGAATGTTATAGAGGCGGCGCGTTGTTGTTATTCAAAGATGGAAAAGCAACTTTCCCGACCATTTCGCAAACTTTATTTGATGAAACAAAAACTAAGGTCATTAATGAATTAGTCAATGACCTTGCCGATTCCTCGTTGGATATTGAAACATTCAAATTAGTATCGGTCAAAGATGAAGTCAAAAAAGCAAACAGCGTGACGATTTCGGATGTTCAAAAAATCGCCGAAAAAATATTAAATGAGCCGCGCGTCAGTGTCATTTTCAAATCAAGCGAAACAAAATAGTAAATCAACAATATCTTAAGTAAAATGCCAAACGAAAGAACTGTCCGCGAACTCGAACACGCCCGCGCGGTGCGCGAAATGTTTTCGGGCATTGCGAAAAAATACGATTTTCTCAATCATTTTCTGTCCGTCAATACCGATAAACGTTGGCGGCGGTTGGTTTCCAAAAAGCTCAAAGATGTCTTAGACCGCGCCGACGCGCTGGTTTTGGACGTTGCCTGCGGGACGGGCGATCTGTCGGTCGAACTACAAACATCGGGCAAAGCAACGGTCGTCGGAACGGATTTTTGCCGTCCGATGCTCGCGATTGCCTTTGATAAAAACGCTAAAAACAACACCGCGATTCCCTACATCGAAGCCGACGGAATGAATCTTTCGTTTGCCGACAATACTTTCGACGCCGTCACGATCGCTTTCGGTTTGCGGAATTTTTCCAACTGGCAAGACGGTTTGGGCGAGCTTCACCGAATCTTGAAGAAAGGCGGAAAATTAGCGATCCTTGAATTTTCAACGCCGGTCGTGCCGGGTTTCAAACAGATCTTCAATCTGTATTTCACACAGTTATTGCCGCGCATCGGCGGCGCGGTCAGCGGTTCGCGCGGCGCCTATGAATATTTGCCCGATTCCGTTTCGCGTTTTCCGGATCAAAAAGGTTTGGCGAAAATGATGGAAACCACGGGTTTTTCCGATGTTGAATTCAAAAACCTGACGGGCGGAATCGCCGCTTTGCATCTCGGGACAAAAATTTAGCTTGCGTAATTCACGGTTTGGTTTGTTTTTTGTTAAAGTTAGACGAAAAGAAGTTTTAACTCTGAGTTTTCCCTGCGTTTTCGATGAAATATAAAATTCTGAATTTCTTGCGCCAGATCGGTCTGCTTTTGCTGGTTGTTTGGACGGTTGTTTCGCTCGTCACATTGCTGATCGAACTCGTTCCGGGCGACCCGGCGATCGCCGTTTTAGGAGACGATGCGAAACCCGAACAAATAATCAATTTCCGCGCGAAACACGGACTCGATAAACCCGCATTTTTCTTTTCATACAGCCGCAACGACGAGCTTTACAACGGATTTCAAGAATTTTCGCGGACCGCCGGCGAGGTCACCAGGCGGCAGGATCAAAATTTCATCGAAGGCTTTTTTGAAAACATTTCGACCGAGATAAAATTTCGGGAATTCAAATGGCACGGCGCCGATAATCGTTATGTAAATTACTGGAAAGGTGTTTTGACCGGTGATTTGGGAAATTCTTTCAAAACCGACCGACCGGTTTTGAGTATGATTTTCGAACGTTATCCGAACACCATCGAATTGGCGATTGCCGCGATGCTCATTGCCATTCTGATCGCGGTGCCGCTCGGCGTGCTGGCGGGCACCAATAAAGGCTCGCTGATCGATAATTTTTCGTCGTTTTTCGCTCTGCTCGGAATTTCGCTGCCGGGTTTTGTGATCGGACCTGTTTTGGTTTACATTTTTGCCGTCAAATTGCCGATCTTTGCCGCGACGGGTTATGCGCATCCGGAAGATATTGTTTTGCCCGCGATCACTTTGGGCGCGGCGCTCTCGGCGATTTTAACACGGATGGTTCGCAGTTCGGTGATCGAAGAACTTGGCGAAGATTATGTCCGAACGGCGCGCGCTAAAGGCTTAAGTGAGCGAACGGTCATTTACAAACACGTTTTGAAAAACGGGCTGATTCCGGTCGTCACGGTCTTAGGTTTGCAGCTCGGCGTTTTGCTTGCCGGTACGATCATTACCGAAACAATTTTCAGTTGGCAAGGTTTAGGTTTGCTGCTCGTGCAGGACGGAATTTTAAAACGCGATTACCGGCTCGTGCAGGGCTGCGTGCTCGTTATCAGCATCACATATATTTTGGCAAATTCTTTAACGGATTTGATTTATCGCCGGCTCGACCCGCGGATTCGAATTTCATAAACTGTGAATCGTTTAACTTACATCGGACTTGTTATCGCCTTCGTCCTGATCATTGCGGCGATTTTTGCGCCGTTTATCGCGACCAATGACCCGCTTGAAATTCCGCCGGATGCGGTTCGTCATCAGGCGCCTTCGGCTGCGCATTGGTTCGGGACGGACGATGTCGGACGCGATGTTTTTTCCCGCATCGTCTATGGCGCGAGAATTTCGCTCGAAGTCGGTATTTCCGTGACCGCTGTTTCCGCCTTTTTTGGGATGATCATCGGCGCGCTCGCCGGATTTTACGGCGGTTGGATCGATAAGATCTTGTCAGGTTATTTGTTCAATGTTTTTCTGGCGTTTCCGGGACTTCTTTTGGCAATTGCAATGGTCGCATTTCTCGGTCCGGGACTTTCCAAGCTAATTTTGGCGCTCTGCATCATCGGTTGGGTCGGTTATGCACGGGTCATGCGCGGACAAGTTTTAAAAGTCCGTGAATACGATTTCGTCCAAGCCGCGCGGGCGCTCGGGGCAAGTAATATGCGAATTCTGTTCACGCATATTTTGCCAAATGCAGTTCAACCTTTGATCGTTCAGGCGAGTCTCGGGATGGCGGGCGCAGTCTTATCCGAAGCGTCACTTTCTTTTTTAGGCTTAGGTATTCCGGCGCCCCAACCGTCGTGGGGAACGATGATCTTTTCAGCTCAACAAACCGGGTTTGGAACCGTTATGCAAATTGCCCCGCACGTTTTGTTTTTTCCGGGCATCGCGATCGCTCTGACAGTTTTAGCCTTCAACTTTATCGGCGACGGTTTGCGCGAATATCTTGATCCGAAACAACGCCAACGCTGATTTACTTCGGCAGATTATCCAAATAATTTTTCGCGTTTGTTTCCAAATTGGAAAGATCTTTGCAATTGCAAACGGTTTGCAGACAGCAGATCGAATTTATCTGGTGAAATCCGAGCGACCGATACGATTCAAATTGTGTTTCGGAATACATTTGGTCGGCGGTAGATTCGTGCGGAAAATCAATATGTTCGGTTTTGTAGTTTTTGAGATCGATCGGTTCATCGCCGTCAAGTGTCGGTTTGATGTAAATCAATAAACCGTCCTCGACACCGGTGCCGTCAACGCAGGAATATCTGATCTTGCCAATGCCGCAATTTCGACTTTGAGTCGGGAATTTTCCTTTTTCAAACTCGATCGGAATACCCATATCAACCCGAATCTTATGAATAGCCGTCCCAAAATCCGAGAACCCGAATTGCTTGTCGCAACCGGCGTCGCTGACAACGATCAGATGACACCGCCGCAAAACCATTTCATAAAGCCCGAGATTTTCAAAATGTCCGCCGTCAGATAGATAAACATACGGTTTTGAATCATCGGTGCCGCCGATCGATTCATCGAAAAAAAGACGCGGCGACCAGCGCGGCGCCGGTTGGTTATAGGTTTTATTGAGATTGAAAATACTCAATAAACGAAAATAATATTTTTGAAAAAACGTTTTTTCCGTTGAATTTGTCTGGTCACCGCGTCTGCCCGGATTTCCGAGCCACCAACCGAGCCGCACATTAAACAAAACCATCAAAAAAGAAACCGCCGAACTCATTGTGTAATAACCCATATTCGGACTCGCTGCCGCGCCCGAGATCGCGGCGGCGGTGCCGAGCGTGATGGCTCTCCCGTTTTGCGAGTTAAAACCGTATTCTTCCGAGCTTCGATAATTTCCGCTGCCTTCTCCCATATTTGAACTTCCGCAATAAAGCGCGGTCGCCGTGAAAGATTCGGCTTTGCGATTCTGCCAACGCAAATTATGAGTTTTGACCAGATTTAATGTCATATTTACGACGTGAAATGGTTTGTGCTTTAAAAACCGCATCTCGATATTGTCGTTTTCGCTGTCTAATCCCGTAAAACTGTTGGCTGTTTTCAACCTTTTTTCCGTCCGCGACGCGCCTAAATAAGCCCGAATCAGCCGTTCACGATAGATCGAATGAAACGAGAATTTGTTGATATTGATATAAATTCCCATCACGGCTCCGATCGCCGCCAGAATCCCGAACCAGGTCAGATTTCTGAAATTCTCGAAATATCCGACTTTGTTTATCAGCGCGTCGGTTCCGTAGGAAATCAAAATTATCAAAAACAAAACAAAAATCGGCGCGGCGACTGCCGGCGCAAACCACAACAGAAAGCTCGCATTACTTTTTGGTTCGCTGCCATTTTTTTCCGAACTTTTACTGCTGAAACCCAAAATCAAAGTAACCAATCCGGAAAGACCGCCGATCGATGCTAATAAACTTCCCTTCCAATCTAAGCTAAAAATTTCCGGACCAAAGATAACGGCGGTCGAAATGACGATCCAGCCAAGAATAAATATCAAGATCCACGCGCCGAACCGCGCCATCCATTCGCGATCTTCATCGTCGGTAAAACGCACCGAAAAACCGACAAACAAAGTTGCCGCCAGTAAAAAAACCAGCAAATAAAGCGGCACACCAAAACACACCCAAAACTGCGGCGTGATGCCCGTTTGCGTTTCGGACACGGAAGCGGGATTTGTCAGAATAGAAAATAGATAAACAAAAAGCGATTTATCTTCTTGCTGCAATAATTGCTGCGACACTTTTTGGATTTCCAACTGAGTATCGCCCGCCGTCGTTTTTGCAAAAATACCGTACAGCCACGAATTCAGGTTTCCGAGATTATCAACCACTAAATAGAGCAATCCGCCGCCGAACGCGCCGCTTACGATCGAAGTTAAAAACTCCGGCACGTATTCTGCCAAGAAATGCTTTACTCTCTTCCAAATACTTTCCGTTGAATTTACTTGGCTCGGCTCATTTTTCGGAACTTTAAAAAACTTTCTTAATCGAAACACGATCCGCACCAAAATATATCCGCCGATAAAAAATATCTCGCTGAACAATATAAAATCGATCAGCGTCGGATTACTTAAACTCAGCCTATCGGCGATCGCGGGACTGATCGGAAAATGCCATATTCCGCCATTCCAAACCCAAAATATGGTAATAAAAACGGCTGAGATCAAGATCCACACCAAAACCCACCAGATAACTTTGCCCTCGACCGACTTTATAATGCCGATTTCATTTTCTTTGTAGGTTTGATCAACCCACGAATAATCCTTCAAACTCGGTCGCATCGCGTTGATATTGATGACACCGACCAAACCCGTAATAATCGCGGCGATCAAAAAAAGATATTGAATTGGTCCTTGTAATTTAAAGCCGATGAAGGTCGTGAACATCTTCGGCAAAAGCAGAAATGCCGCGATGAGCGGCACAAAAACCGTCCAATTCAGCAGCAAATTTCGCAGATAAACCGCGACGAGCGTCCACGTATCGACCGAGAACAAACCCGTTCGGGGACTCATATAATTGCTGTACGAACGCAGATGCGTGATTTCCGGCGGCTCCGGTTGATCGGCGGTTTGTTCGATCAATTTTTCCTCAACCAATTTAACCCTTGATTCGGTGAATTCGTTTTTTTCGTCGCTGATCCGATGTATCCAAGCCGACAGCCAACTTCCGATATACCCGCCGCCCGAAACCGTCGAAATATAATCAAACCTGCTTAATAATTTATGTTTAGCCAAGCCTTGCAGAATGCCCAAACCGAAAGTTGCGCTCCGAATGCCGCCGCCGGAAAAACAGAGCGCGGCGATTCGCTCGCCATTTTTGGCTCTTTCGGCGGCTTTTTCGTGAACTTTTTGACGGATCTCCCGAAGCATTTCGTTTCGAAATTTTGTCCGATTATCAAAATTCTTGCCGCCCGCCCATTTTCCCGCCCAGAGTAATTGCTTGATTTTCCGTCCGGCACTCGTTTTCAACTTTGTATGTTCGGTTTTAGTGAAAATCCCCAATTTGAAATATTCGTCCAGAAGAACTTGATAAAGCATCTTGAAAGGGTTTGAGGCTTCTGTAAATTCGGCAAAAATATCATAAAATTCCTGCACTTTTTGGGGATCTTTTTGAAGATTTTCGAGGCTCAGATCAAGATCTAATCTTTCAACTATTTTTGTGAACTGCGGTTTTATTTCTTCGGGTAAATTATCTAATTTTTCACAGAAAATATTAAAATCTTCGGTCAAATTATTGGGCTTTAAACTTTCATTTATAATTTCTTCCATATTTCCTCCGTGGCTTTTGGAAAAACGCGGGAATTTTGCTTGCGCCAAAAGGTTTGGGCAAACACGCAAATTTAATGCATCGGATAAAACAATTCATTTATATTCCAAAATATAAAAAATAGCCAGATTTTTTTTAGTCGACAAGTTTTTTGCTAAACTCTGTTTGAGTATTTTTTAAACAGTTGATGAAATTCGAATCATACAAAATTTTTCCGCTCGGAATTGACGCCTTAACGATCGAATTCGGCAATGAAATTTCGGTCGAGCTCAATGATCTGGCGATCGGTTTGTCGAAATATTTTGAAAATAATAATTTTGCGGGCTTTATCGAAACCGTTCCGGCATATTCTTCGCTGACGATCTTTTATGATGTTTTCAAAGTTCGAAAATCTTTTCCGGAATTCTCGACCGCCTTTGAAACAATCCGGTATTTTACCGAAAATGCCTTGTATTATGCTCGAAATACAGTAAAAAATGAGGCGCGGTCGGTCGAAATCCCGGTCGATTTCAGCGAAGAATTTGCGCTTGATCTGAAATTTATCGCGTCAAACAATAATTTATCGCCGAAAAAGTGCGTCGAAATATTCACGAATCGATCCTATCGCGTAT
>JBBQOA010000106.1:0-10448 GCA_038330465.1 Pyrinomonadales bacterium | reverse complement strand
GTGGTTTAACTTTACTATTTGAAACTTTCAAATTATCGTTCAACAGGTCGCGACCGCTCGCTGTCCCGATAATTGATTCAAAACTATTTTCGCCTTCAAATGCCAGAAATAATGTGCAGGTAAAACTACCGTCGAAATTCGGCAGCGCGATCATCAAAAATTCGTGCCGCGCCCAAATATGTAAAGCATTTTTCTCCATCTGAAAATCGCCCGTCGCGCTTGGCGGAATGTGCAGTTCCTTGTAGCCGTGTTCAAGAAATTTCTGCTCATAATTAAACCGCGAAATGCCGCCGTTCATCATCGCCTGCCGGACGGCGGAACCCGCGCCGTCGGTCGCAATTACGGTATCGCCTTTGACGATTTTACCGGATTCAAAAATCGCTTCGCCGCTCGCACAATCAAAATCGACGCATTTTTCGTTAAAATAAAATTTCGATGCGGCGTAATTATCGGCTTCATTGATCAGAGCAATATTTAAACCCGAGCGCGAAACCGAGTTGATATATTCGCCTTTACGCCCCGAATACGGCAGAAGTTTTGTCGCGCCGTCGGTTGCGTGAATCATTCGCCCGAACATCGGCACGGCTTCCGCCAACATATATTCGTCCAAGCCGACTTCCTTGAGCGCCGCGATTCCGCGATTCGACAACGCCAGATTGATCGAACGCCCCGCCGCCGTTTCCTCAAGCCGCATATCGCCGCGCGCTTCATACACTTCCGTCTCGATTCCGCGTTTCGCCAGATAAATGCTCAAAAGCGAACCTGCAAGTCCGGCGCCGATGATGATTACTTTTGACATATTAATTCAAACAATCCTTCAATATTTCAACAAATTTATAGACATCCGAAAACGAATTATAAAGCGGGACGGGCGCGACGCGGATCACATCGGGTTCGCGCCAGTCGGCGCTGACGCCGCGCGTTGTGATCGCCTTAAAAAGCGTTTTATCCGCGCTTCGGACGCGAATCGAAAGCTGACAGCCGCGTTCATCCGGATTACTTGGCGTGATGACGGAAATGCGCTCGTCTTTGATTTCATTGAGCAAAAACTCTAAATAATTCGTGAGTTTGACCGATTTTTCGCGCAAATTGCGCATTCCGGCTTCTTCAAAAATTTCAAGACTTGCCCGCAAGCTCGCCATTTGAAAGATCGGCGGATTCGAGATTTGCCAGCCTTCCGCGCCGCGCATCGGACGGAATTGATCGCCCATCAAAAAGCGCGTTTCCTTGTCGTGTCCCCACCAACCCGCAAAACGCGGCAGATCAAACGCGTCGGCGTGGCGTTCGTGAACAAAAACTCCGGCAATCCCGCCCGGACCGGAATTGAGATATTTATACGAACACCACGCCGCAAAATCGACGTTCCAATCGTGTAGGTAAAGCTCGGTATTGCCCGCCGCGTGCGCCAGATCAAAACCGACGACCGCGCCGATGCGATGCCCGATCTCGGTGATCCGGCGCAGATCAAAAGCTTGTCCGGTGTAATAATTGACGCCGCCGAGCAGGATCAAAGCGATCGAATCGGCGTTTTCTTCGAGGTTTTTTTCGATGTCTTCGATTCGCAAAGTCGTTTCGCCCGCGCGTGGCGCAAGTTCGATCAATCGGTCAGAACCGCTTGCGGTCGCGGGTGGTTTTTTATTGCCGCTAAAACCATCCGCGACCGCAGATGGTTCTGACATTTGGTGAAATTTTATTTGAGATTGCACGGCGTATTGATCGGACGGAAACGCGCCGGCTTCGATGACGATCTTGTATCTTTCACGCGTCGGTCGATAAAACGAAACCATCAAAAGATGCAGATTGACCGTTAATGAATTCATCACGACCGTCTCAACTGGCAGTGCGCCGACCACGTTTGCCATCGGTTTGGTGAGAAATTCGTGATACGGCAGCCACGCGTTTTTCGCGTGAAAATGACCTTCGACGCCCCAATTTTCCCAGTCTTTCAGTTCCTGTTCAATAAAGGCGCGGGCGGAGCGCGGCTGAAGCCCGAGCGAATTGCCCGTGAAATATAAAACGTCCGCGCCGGATTCTTGTTTCGGAAGATAAAACCTTTCGCGGAAAGCGGCAAGCGGATCTTGATCATCCAAAGTCCGGGCAAATGATTCGGTTGTTTCAAATTTGATTTCCGGCATAAAGAGATTTTATTTTACGTTAATTTTACGCCGCACGAAAAACCGCAAGTGCTTTCTTTAGATCTGCGAAGAATTTTGACAACTTGGCTTTTTCGGATGTCCGACATATTATTTAAAGCTCCGGCAAAACAAAATCTATGCTGAAACAAATTCTCCAAAACTGTGTATTCTTCGCGCTTATCTTGTCCATTTCCGGTTCAATCGTTGACGCGCAGGCAACCTGGATGAGCGACAATGCGGCAAGACTCGGCAAGAAGAAATTAAACGAAATCGCGCTGCCGGGTGCGCACGACGCGGGAACTTTTGCGATCAGCGAGTCGAAAAGCGGCATCATCAGTCTCGGCGACCGCGACGGTCTTTCTTCGCCCGACAACAAAAAGGTCAAACGCTTTTTGTCGTTCGGTTCGGTCTTTTCCGATTGGGCGAAAACGCAGGAACGCACGACCGCCGAAATGCTCGACGACGGCATTCGTTATTTCGATCTCCGCGTTTGTGTTGACGGAAAAGGCGTTTTGATGACTTGTCACGGACTTTACGGCGCGTCGGTCGCCGCGATACTTGACGACGTTAAAGCTTTTACCGACAAAAACCCACGTGAAATTGTGCTGCTCGGTTTTAATCATTTCTGGGATCGCGCATTTCAGATCGAACAAAATAAAAAACAGGGCGAGATCGAAGGTTTAACGGCGGCGAAATGGTCGGAACTCGTCGCTCTAGTCAAAACGAAACTCGGCGATAAACTGGTCAGCAGTAAGGATTTTAGCCCGCAAAGCACTTTAAGCGAACTGTGGAAATTGAAAGAAAATAATCAAGTGGTCGCGCTTTTTGACAGCGCCGCCGCGCCCGACGACGAATTTGTCTGGAAGCTTCGGGAAGAAAACACCTGGGTCGAAGGCTGGGAGATGGACGAATTTAAGAGCGCCACCCTCAAAGTTTTGCAAAATGCTAAAAAAGGACAGTTCGACGATAAATTCTACGCCGTTCGCTCATCGGTGACGCCCGACGAAAACGGCAAGTTGATCGGTCTCGGCTATTTCTCAAAAGTTTACCCGAAATCGGTCGGCGAACTTGCCGATCAGACCAATCCGGTCGCGCTCGGCTGGATCAAAAACGAGTGGGCGGGAAAATATCCGATAAATCTGATCTGGGCGGATTTTTACAACCGTACGGATCTGGTCAAACTCGCTAAACATCTGAACGGCATCAGAGTAAGTTTCAAAGGCACAAAAATCGGCAGACCGACAAGCTGGGCGAAATGGAAAAGATCCCGAAACGTTAAAAATTAACCTGGCGGTTGATTTGCCTGATCGATAAAATTTGTCATTTCGCCGATAACTTTTTCCGGCATTTCTTCTTCGGGAAGATGTCCGCAATTTTCAAAGACGACGAGTTTTGAATTTTTGATCAGCGAATTCATCTTTTTGCCGGCTTCGAGCGGAATCAGTTCGTCTGCCGCACCCCAGATGATCAAGGTCGGGACGTTGATTTTGTTTAATTCATTTTCGATCGGATCCAAATCGAATTGCCGGCGCGCTTCGCTTGCCGCGAGCTGTCCGTTGCGCGTTTTCAAAGGCTCATAATAATATTTGACGCGCTCGTCGGAAATTTTCGAATCGTCGTAAAAGCTCTTTTGCAAACCTTCGCGAACCAACTTGTCGGAGGTCAGCGCGAGCGCCGTCAAAACCTGTCCGACAACCGGAATCTGTAAATACCACGGCACGAATGAACCTCTGCCCGCGACCTGGACGCCCGCGCTGTCGATCAAGATCAAGCCCGAAACTTTTTCCGGATGATGCAGCGCGACGTTCAAAGCCGTTTCGCCGCCCATCGAATTTCCGGCGATCCAAGCCTTGTCGATTTTCAAATAATCGAGCAGCCCGTTGACGATTTCGCCCTGCGCGCGCCGCGTATAATCGCCGTCGGGTTTGGCGGAAAAACCGAAACCTTTGAGATCGATCGCGATCACGCGGTATTTCTGCGCGAGCGGTTCGAAAACATCTTTCCACGAATAGGTCGAAGACGTATAACCGTGAATCAAAACCAGCGGCGCTCCCGTGCCTTTTTCCTGATAATGAATGCGAACGCCGTTAATTTTCGCAAACTTACTGTATTCGGCGTGCGGAATTGTCGTTTTCAATTCATCAAAAGAAACGTCCGCCGGACGCGCAAACCAAAAAACGGTCAATGCAATTACCAAAACCGCGACCAAAACGAGCAGAATTTTCAGAAGTTTTTTCAGCATAAGAATTTTTTAACCACAGATGCAGACTGATAACAACGGATAATTTTATGATTTTAAGTCAATCAAAAACCAGTGTCCATCTGTGTTTATCAGTCTGTTAATTTTTTTTCGCGTTATTCCGCGCATTTCGCGGGCAAATAGATTCTTATTCCAAATTGCGTGAAAATGTAAGATAAAATTTAGCCGCGGATGAACGCGGACGAACGCGGATTTTAATTGATTTATCTGCGTGCATCCGCGTTCATCCGCGGCTAATAATTCTTATTTTTTCACGCAACTCGATATTAAATTCCCAATTCAGCTTTCGCTTCGGCAAATTTTTCGACCGCAAACTGTAAATCTTCGATCGAATGCGCCGCCGAAACCTGTGTGCGGATGCGCGCTTTGCCTTTCGGGACGACCGGAAACGAAAAGGGAATCACGTAAACGCCTTTTTTGAGGAGCGATTCCGCCATTTTGACCGCCGGATGCGCATCGCCGAACATGACGGGCACGATCGGATGTTCGCCGGGTAGAACTTCCAAACCGATCTTGCCTAATTCCGCGCGGAAAAAGCGCGTGTTTTCCTGTAATTTATCGCGCAATTCGGTTGAAGCAATTAACATATCGATCGCCGCAATTGACGCACCGACGATCGGCGGCGCGACCGAATTTGAAAAAAGATACGGGCGCGAACGCTGGCGCAGTAATTCGACGATTTCCTTGCGCGCCGATGTATAACCGCCCGACGCACCGCCCAAGGCTTTGCCGAGCGTTCCCGTGATGATGTCGATGCGCTCCATCACATTATGAAATTCGTGCGTTCCGCGCCCGCGCGCGCCGACGAATCCAACCGCGTGCGAATCGTCAACCATCACGAGCGCGTCGTATTTTTCCGCCAAATCGCAGATTTCGTCGAGTTTGGCGATAAACCCGTCCATCGAAAACACGCCGTCGGTCGCGATCATTCGCGTTCGCGCATTCGCCGCTTCTTTGAGTTTCGCTTCGAGGTCGTTCATATCGCCGTTTCGATAGCGAAAACGCTGCGCTTTACAAAGACGAACGCCGTCAATAATGCTCGCGTGATTGAGTTCGTCGGATATCACAGCGTCCTTTTCCGCGAGAATCGTTTCAAAAAGCCCGCCGTTCGCGTCAAAACAAGAGGTGTAAAGAATCGTGTCTTCCATTCCCAAAAACTCGCTGATTTTCGCTTCGAGTTCCTTATGAATCGCCTGCGTCCCACAAATAAACCGCACGCTCGAAAGACCGTAACCCCAATCATCGAGCGCCTTATGCGCCGCCGCGACGATTCGCGCGTCATCCGACAAGCCCAGATAATTATTCGCGCACATATTCAAAACTTCGCCGTAAGCAACTTTAATATGCGCTTCCTGCGGACTTTCGATCACGCGCTCGTTTTTATAAAGCCCCGCTTCTCTGATTTCGTTGATTGTATTTTCTAATTGATTTTGAATTTTTCCGTACATAATTAATATTTGATTGAAATTATTTTCATAGATTCTTGTATTTTCTTAATTTCGTTTTCGATATAGGAAATTTTAGAAAACAATTTCCCCGATTTCATAATGACAGTTCTCACCGTCAAAACGCCATCGCCAAACTTTTCCTTCATCACTTGCAACAATAATAAAAGAATCAGATTCAACGAAAGGAGCGATTTCAGTAAATAAAATTTGTTCATCTCCAAGTTTTTCTCCTGTGAATTCAATTTCTACAATATTTCCTTTGTCATCTATTTCTGGCAACCAACGCCATTCCGAAAATCCGCCAATTATTTCAGGAGCGTTAGTGACAGTTTCGTTTCTGATAAATGCAAAATCTTCTGTTTGTGTTACAAGGTTTCATAATTTACTCCAAACCGAATTTAAGTTTTTGGCTGTAATATGAAATTGTGTTTTGATTACGAAAATGTTGTATCCCATTTTATTTTGTTTGCGCAAATGTCAGAACCATCTGCCGTAGCGGATGGTTTATGTTTAGTAACTCGTTTCTATAACATAAACATTTAAGCTAATCACGTTCAACCGCCCGCTACCGCAGGCGGTTCTGACATATCTCGACTAGTCAGAACCATCTGCGGTAGCGGATGGTTTAAGTTTAGCAACTTGATTCACTAAATTAAACATTTAAGCTAATCACGTTCAACCGCCCGCTACCGCAGGCGGTTCTGACTTGCAACCGCAGACGATTCAATTTTTCAATCAAAATCCGGCAAGTCATCGCCTTGTCCGTTGATGACGTAATCAATCGCCTGCGCGACGCTTTTTTCGTTCCACAAATATCTACAACTTCCTTTGTCCGCCCACGGGCTTTTTTCGTTTTGCCAGCAACCGCTTCGGCGCATTTCTCTGGTCGCGTTCGCTTTGAAGGCGTTGAGCGCGATTTCGGGTTTCTTCGAGCCGATTGAAACGACCGTGTGAACGTGATTTGTCCTGACATTTATCGCCTGCAAATGCCATTGACGAAAGTCGCAAGTTTCACGAATCGCTCTTTCAACCGCGTTTCGTTGTTCGGCATCGAGCGTGACAATCTCGCCTTTCAATCTTTGCTGATTTGTTTCAAGCCATTTTTCATTCTTTGGCAAACGATACGTTTTATATTGATTCCGAAACCGATTGATCGAACCGCGCTCGTCGCCGTGAAGCCACGTTCCATAACAACGAAACGTAATCAAATACGCCAGCGGAATATCGGTATCGTTCCACATAAAAAGTCAGTTCATCATCAACAAGTCAGAACCATCTGCGGTAGCGGATGGTTTAAGCTTCTTAACCGGAATCGTTAAATTGAAAATTTAACGCATTCATTATTCAATTATATTTTCAATCGCTCAACTTCAACCGCCCGCTACCGCAGGCGGTTCTGACACGCTACTCCAACCGCCCGTTATCGCAGATGGCACCGACAATCGATTATTAAGACGCAAAAATTCCTTTGACCGCCGGAAGTCTTTGGGCTTTGCGCCACGCGGCGATTTGACCGCAATGATGTCCTTCGTGGAAGACCAGTATTTGCAGATGATGCCCGATGGTTGGCTGTGTTCGCGCTAAGGTTTTGTCCGGCGTCGGTTGGTCAAGGTTTTTCATTTTGCGAACCGCGTTGAGTCTGAGAAAGCCTGTTTCGGTCAATCTTTCGAGGAGAAAATGTTTCGAGTCGTAATTTTCGTTAATTGAATTCGGCTTTGAATTTGGTCCGTATTTACTCAACAAATCCGTAAAATCCGCCGAAAGCTCCTGAATTTTGAGCATTGATAAAAGATAAATATCGCCCAAAAGCAAATGTCCCAAAATCCAAGCCGGATGATTTTCGCCCGCCGCCGATTGCCGACACATCTGTTCTTCGCGCAAATCTTCGACCAGATTTAATGTCTGCCGCCGCGCATTTTCAAGTGACCAGATCAATAAGTCGCTCATTTGTTTAAGAAATCTCGCTCCAATCCGAAATCCTTTTTCCGTGTTTCTTTTAGGCATTATCGCAAAGTCCGGAACAACTTTTAATGCCATTCATCTGCCAGCATTCCATAAATTACGTAATCAACAAAATAGTCGTGAAGCCACGCCGTTTGCCGGATAATTCCTTCTTCCTTGAAACCTAATTTTTCAGGGATTTTGCGGCTCCTTTTGTTTTCCACACCGCAGCGCATTTCAATCCGGTTGAGATTTAATTCGTTGAACGCATATTCGATCAGTACGCGGCAGGATTTTGTAACTAATCCGTTGCCCTGAAAAGATTCTCCGATCCAATAACCGATTTCTGTTTTTCGATTAACCCAATCGAAATAGCTGAAATCAATTTGTCCCGCCATTTCGCCGCGAAACCTGATTCCGACGGCAAACCCTTCGCCGTCAGCAAAAGTTTTCAGATTACGCTTGATAAAATTATGCGTATTTTCAATCGAACGGTCGTCTTTAAGCCACGCCGACCATGGTTTGATGTGCGCCTTGTTGTTTTCGATCAAAGCGTTCAATTCTTCAGCGTGACGCGGTTCGATCAAAAACAAATCCGCGTCATCATCAATTTTATAGCTGAATAGATTTGTCATTAGGCTTCTTTCCAAAATATTCATTTTTAACGCCAAGGCGCCAAGTTGCCAAGGCGCCAAGGTTTTTTTATCTTTTCGGTCTTGGCGCCATTGCGGTCATGGCGTTAAAATTCCCGTTGAATTTCTCAACTCTTTATTATTAAGAGATTTATATCTCGTTTCAATCCAAAATCACTTTGCCCGAATTGCCTTCGCGCATGACTTCAAAGCTTTTGGAAAAATCAACAATTTGGGGGGGCAGTCATATTCAGATCAAGGGCGAAACCTGAATTTATCGCGCCCGATCACTACTCCGTTGACCGAGAAAACGACTTTGTAGTTTCCGCCGGCGCGCGGGCTGCCGCTGAATTGACTCGGAAAATCGATGTAAGCCCATTCGTCCTGAGTAGTCGCCATCTGCCCGCGAAACGTTTTGCCGTTCGGCGCCGTTACGATGAAGGTCGCCGTAAAGCGTCCGAGCGAGCCCCATTTGTCGCGCACCCCGAGCGTCACCGAGCCGCGTCTCGAATCATCGACGGAAGTTTGCCACGTTGCTTTTTTAACCGCATTTTGACTGCGTTGGGCGTAAGCGGAACGAATGCCCGTAAACATTATTAATGTAAAAAGGAAGCAGAAAAAAATTAAGCGTTTGTTTTTCATAAATTTATTACCTCGTTTCAATGTATCTGATTGGGTCCTTGTTTTTTGGTCTTTGGTTTTATTCAATGAGAACCTGATTATTTTCGATCAAGATTTCGGAAAAAAAAGCAGATTGGTGAGAAATTCATCTCTAATCGGCAATTTTTTTCAAAAACCAAAAACCAAAACCCGAAGACCTAAACAATTACGTTTAAATTATTTTTATCCCATTCCCGATTGCTCACTCTCAAACTCTTGCTGCCGGGTTTCGGCTAATTCATCCAATCCAGAATCACTTTGCCCGAATTGCCTTCTTTCATTACTTCAAAACCTTTTGCAAAATTCTTGTAAGAATAGCGATGCGTGATGACGGGTTCGATGTTTAAGCCGCCTTCCGTTAAGACGTTCATTTGATACCACGTTTCGTACATTTCGCGCCCATAGATGCCTTTGATCGTCAGCATATTGAAGATCACGGTTTTCCAGTTGATCGAAAATTCGTCGGGCGGAATGCCCAAAAATGCGATATTGCCGCCGTGCGTCATATTCGTGAGCATATCGCGGAACGCCTGCGGGTTTCCCGACATTTCCATCCCGACATCGAAACCTTCCTTCATGCCGAGCTGTTTTTGATAGTCGGCGATCGAAATTTCCGCGACGTTGATGGCGTGTTCGATGCCGTTTGCGCGCGCCAGTTCAAGCCTTTTCGGGTTCACGTCGGTGATCACAATGTGACGCGCGCCGGCTTGTTTGGCGACCGCCGCCGCCATAATTCCGATCGGTCCCGCGCCGGTGATCAAAACGTCTTCGCCGAAAACTTCAAAGGCGAGCGCCGTGTGCACCGCGTTGCCGAACGGGTCGAAAATCGCCGCGACTTCCAGATTTACGTTCGGGTTATGTTTCCAGATATTCGTCATCGGAACCGCCATAAATTCGGCAAATCCGCCATCCGCATTAACGCCGTAACCCAACGTATTGGCACATTTATAACGTCTTCCGGCGAGACAATTGCGGCACCGACCGCAAACCAGATGACCTTCGACCGAGACGATATCGCCGGCGTAAAAATCGTTGACGTTCGAGCCCGTTTCGACGATCTCGCCGACGATCTCGTGCCCGAGAATCGTCGGAATCTTGATCGTCGATTGCGCCCACGCGTCCCAATTCCAGATGTGAACATCTGTTCCGCAGATTCCGGTTTTCAAAACGCGGATCAAAACATCGTTGATGCCGATCGTCGGTTCGGGCACGTCTTCGAGCCACAGTCCGACTTCGGCTTTGCTTTTGACAATTGCTTTCATATATTTTTTTTTTTAAGAACTTTTGGTTTTCTTTGCCACTTGGCGGATGGGCGGGAGAAAAATTTTACTCCCGCCAATCCGCCAAGTGGCAAAGAAAAAGCTAATTCATT
>JBBQOA010000105.1:0-10454 GCA_038330465.1 Pyrinomonadales bacterium | reverse complement strand
TCTCGCTCGCCAAAAACCTCAAGATGCGCGTCATCGCCGAAGGCATCGAAACCGAAAGTCAACTCTGCATTCTAAAGAATCTGGGCTGCGATTACGGACAAGGCTATCTGATGTCGCGACCGCTGCCGAAAGATGTCATGGGGGATTTGCTGCATTATAAAAAAGATTGGATTCCTTCCGCCGAGTTTGAAGAAATTCAAACTTCGTCGATAGATCAAAAGAACGGATCTGATATTAGTGCTTTTTAAGGCAATTAATATTTGAATACAGCAGTGAAAATTAAACAAAGCAAAAGACCGCTCATTTACGCGGTCTTTTGCTTTGTTTGAAAACTTCAAATTCAAATCAGATGCCAAGCGCGGCGAGTCCGGCAGGTGCCGCGAGATCGTCGAAACTCAGACTGCTCGCGGGAATGTTTAAGCCGACATCTTCGGGGCGCAGCACAATTAATTCTTGCCCGAGTGCTTCATTTGAGATCTCTCTGATGCGCGAAGGCTTGAAGTTCTTTCCGATAACGAGAATTTTTTCCAGTAAACTTCCTTCCGTCGAAGCCAAACGGTCGTTATAAAACATCAGCAGACGATAGATTTCGTCGTCCGTTTCGTCGTCGGTGCAAGTCACGCTGCGAACCACGACCGGTTCATCGCGGCGCAATAAAAGCGCGGTAAAACCATCGCTTTGCGAGCTTATCAAAAGCGAATCGGTTTGCGCGTTCTGATCGATCAGCCAATTTGCCTCGCTGACGGCGCGCGGCAGGATCAATCCGGCTTGCCAACCGAAAGTTTCAAACATCGTCTCGTATTCGTCAATCACCGAAAGTTTAATGGCGGTCGCAAAATATCGCGCCCTGCCTTCTTTGTCGGGCGAAATTTTATTGAGCGACAGACGCAATTCGGCGGCAGATGCACCGAACGCGTTTTCGGCTTTCCAATCGAGAACTTCATCGAGTTCCTTTTTTGAAGCGGGTACGCTGTCGAGCGTCAGAATCGCCGTCCGCGCCGTATTGCCCGGCAAACTAATCGACCAACGCTTTTGGCTTTGCAGTCCGGCTTTGACGCACACTTCTTCGAGCATCACCAGCATTTCAGTTTGGCTCGCAATATTCCTTTCGATAAAGCTCGGATTGAGAAGATTGATCGGCAATTCAATGGTCGCGGCTTGTTTGATGCCGAATTGCCGTCTGCCTTCTTTTTGAAGCGCGAGGGCGGTGATAAATTCTTTTTCCAAGCCGAGCGCGGCTTTCGGATAATTCGGTTGAAACATTCTTTTTCTAGTTGTGAGTCCAAGATCTTAATCTCGACCCGCGACTTTTGACTTGTTAATAATCGGTATATTGTTTGCCATCGCTATCGGTTCCTTCGGCGAGACTTTTGACATTGACCATTCCCTGGGCACCGTCGGACGAATTTGAATCCTCGCCCATAACTTCATCCCATTTGGCTTCTTCGTTGATCGGGTCAACGGGTTCTTCCTGCAAATATTTTTCTTTGACCAGATCGGCGACTGTTTGCGGCAATCTGCCTTTGTCGGCGGCGTATTGGTCGATCGCGCGGCGCATCTGCCAGAGATTTTCCTTCAGAACGGTTTCGCGGGCGTGCTGAATCGTCCGCTGATATGCGGGCAAAGCGATCGAAAGCAGAATGATCATGATAAACATCGCGATCATTAATTCGAGCAGCGAAAAACCTTTTTGCGATCTGTTTCCGGTCTTCGGTTTTCGGTCTTTAAAAAAACTTCTAACTTTCACCTTTTCACTTTTTAATATTAAAAACCTACCAATCACTGTATTTTTCTCCATTCAAGGCTTCTTCGTCCGAGGTTGAGCGAACATCAAAGACATTGTTTTCATCCCAACTTCCCGCGTCTTTCGTTTGATACGACGAGCGCAAACTCCATTCTTTTTTTCCGGTCATCGGATCGACCGGCATTTCACGCAGATAAACTTTGGTGATTTCCTTGTTTTCCGCAGAATCGGTCGCGTTTTTATCGTCGAATACGCCGTTTTGCTTAACATTCAAACCGCGCGGTTTAACTCTCACGCCTTCCACCAAAATATCGAGCGTCGGCGGATAGCGGTCGAAATTATCTTTTGAAGCTTCAAATATTTTGCAATCATCGATGACGACGCGGCTGCGCGGATCCGCCGGAATATTGCCGCCTTGCTGAGTTGGATTTCCGGTCACGACCGCGCCTTGCGGACACGCCCCGATCGTATCGCGGTGAAATTCGTCGATCGCGTTGCGCATCAGCCGCAAAGTTTCGCGCAGACGCATTTCCTTTTGGCGTTTGACCGCGTTTTGCGCGAGCGGGATCGTGCCCAAAACAAGCACCGAAAGCACCGAAAGCGTGACGATCAATTCGAGCAATGTGAAACCGTTGCGGGTTTTAGATTGCGGATTTCGGATTTCGGATCGATTGGTTTTTAACCAAAATCCTTTGACCAAAATCTGAAATTTTAACTTTATATTACTCACTTTTTCAGTTTACTAAACTATTAAAACTTGACCGTAAAAGACTTGCCGTCCGAGGTCAAAATGGTCATTAAATCCGTATCAAAGGCGATTTCCTGTTTGCCGTCGGCTAAGGCTTCAACTTCGATATACGCTAAAATTCCCGACGCGTTTTCCGCCGTATCCTTCGGCGACGACAGCGAAACATACGTTTTGCCGTTTTGATTCAAAAAAGGCATCGCCGCTTTGCCCGCCATTTCAGCACCGAACAGCTCGCCGTAAGCGACCGCGCGCACCGCGAGTTTTTGCGCGTCGAATTTCAAACCTAAAACCGCCGAACGAAAGCCGGTCGCGCTTTTGATGAGCACGGCGATCTTTGTTTTTTCGCCCGCTTTCATATCCGGCAGATTCGGTAAAAACCGCAATTCGGCTTTCGGCGAAGTCATCGCCGCCTCGGTGTTTTCAAGTAACGGCAAAGTCATCGGTTTCGGCAAAATGCTCAGCGTCGAAGTGTCGGAGGTCGGCGTCACCTGCAAAGTTTTGAGATTTGACGAATCGATCGGGCGAATATTTGCCGTCGTCGTATTGCTGAGCGAAGATTCGGTCGCCGCGTCTTTATTTTCCGGCGTCGTGTTTTCGGTATTCGAACTAATCGGCGTCGAATTAGATCTAACATACTTCGGCGCGTCCTCGATTTTTTGGTCGGGAAGCTGAACTGCCGTATTGTTGCCCAAACGGCGGGCGGCGGCGAGTTGTTCTTCGATCACTTCCTGAATGACCATCGCTTCGAGCGAGCCGCTCGTCGGCACTGCCAAACTTCCCGTCGGGCGTTCAATTTCGTCTTCCGGCAGAATCGACGGCGCGCGAATGACGCGCGGCGTCACCGCAATGACAATATCAACTTGCCGGTTATCCTTGGTCGGCGCACTAAAAAGTCTGCCTAAGATCGGAATCAAGCCGAGCAGCGGAAGTCCGGAGCGTCCTTCGCTTTCCTGTCCCTGCGCAACGCTCGCGAGCAGCAGTGTTTTGTTGTTTTGGATTCGCGCCGTGCCTTTGATCGTCCGTTCGGTGAAATTCGGTGTCAAGGTTTGCGCGCCTTGCACATCTTTCGATTCGATTTCCATTGCTACCTGAACGTCCTGATTCGGGAAAACGATCGGCTTGAATTTTAAGGTCAGACCGACTTGTTCATACTGAATAACGTCGGACAAAAATCCGCCGTTACCATTATTGGTGGTTGAGCCGCTACTGAAACCATTGGAAATCTGCGCCGTTCTGACCGGCACGCGCTGACCGATTCGCGCCGACGAATCTTCGTTATTGAAGGCGTGAATTTGCGTCGAGGCGATTAATTTCGAGTTGGATTTTTTCTGAAACGCCTGTAAATTTGCGGAAGGCAAGACAATGCCGGCACCAAATGCACTGGGAATGACTGCAGTTACGGCTCTGCCGATTGTTCCAAAAATTTCATTTCCGCCCAAGCCGACAACCCCGCTGGTCGTTCCGCCGAGATTCGTCAACTGCGCTTCCGAACCGATCTGGTTGCCGAATTGCAGCAGATCCGTTTTGTTGACTTCGTAGATCGCCACATCCATGACGACTTCGGCGCGGTCTTTATCCAATGATTGGATCAGTTGCCCCATCAATTTAATATTTTCCTGCGTGTCGCGAATCGTCAGGCTGTTTGTCGCGTCATCGGTCAAAACGATCGTCGGCGTTCTGCCGGGCTGCGCGGGAATCGCGGTCTGGACGACTTTCGCAACGTCTTTCGGATTGGCGTTTGACAGATAAAACGTCCGCAGAACAAGCTGTTGAAACTTCTGCCGCTGATTGGCGTTGGCAACGATGATCGTCCGCGGACCGATTTTCTGGAAAAAAAGATTCTGTTGCAGGAAAAGATAATCGAGGGCTTTTGCTGCCGTCACATTTTTTAATTCGATATAGATCTTCGACGGTGCCCGAAATGTTTCGGCGTCAAAGATCACGTTCAGATCAAGCGAGCGCGCCAGATCCCTGATCAACGTCTGCAAATCCACTCCGTTCGGAAACGGTCCGACATCGCCGAGTTCTTCGAGTTTTGGAGGAATCACCACATTCGGCGGCAAAATAGTGCCGTTGTAACTTGTCTGGACGAATTTGTCATCGTTTTTCGAGACTTTTTTGTCAGGGTTGTCGCTGTCCAAAATTTCTTTATAAAGACGCGCCATTTTTTCCATCTCGGCTTTGGCAAGTTCATTTGTCGGATCGTACGCGTAAGATTTTCGATATGCGTCATAGCCGCCTTTATAATCCTTTTCATTCGCGAGCGCCGCGCCTTTTCGCATATACATCTGCGAAGCGTTGAACAGCGCACGAATATAATGCAGACGATATTCGGTATTTTTTGGGTTATCGGTAATTGCCAGCGCAAATTGTTCAACCGCTTTATCCCAGTCTTCGGAAGATTCGGCTTTCATTCCTTCTTTGAAAAACTTTTTGCCGTCGCCCATCGCCAAAACAGCGGTCGGTGAAAGCAAAGCAAAGACAAGTAGAAAACTCAGCGCGAGACGAATGTAAGCAGATTTTTTCATAATGTTTGATTAAGATTTGGACTTATTTGCATTTAACAAAATGCGGTTTACGAAATTTCTACACGCACCACCGACCGTCAAAGTTTCAAAAGTTTTCCACATAAAAGTCGGCGGCGGCGTTTAAGTCATTTAATTTTCAACCGAATGGCTCGAAATTGCAAGACATTTAACTATTTGATCCTAACTTTTCGCTATTTAATTTCTTCAACAAACGTCACGCGGTTTATTTCGTGGAGCGTCGTTTGTCCGTTATAAACCTTTTTCAGCGCTGAAACCCGTAAACTCGATAAGCCTTCTTTTTCGGCTTCGCGGCGAATTTCCGAACCCGGACGCCGTTCGACGATCATTTCGCGGATCTTGTCCGACATATCGAGAAGTTCGTGAATCGCCGTTCTGCCGCGATAACCCGTGTGATTGCATGCATCGCAGCCGACGCTCATATAAAATTCGTGCTCTTGCCGAATTTCAGGACGCAAGCCCGAAACCAAAATTTCTTCGTCCGAAGGTTCATAGTGACGTTTGCAAACCGCGCATAGTTTGCGGACGAGCCGCTGCGCCAACACACAATTGAGCGCGGCGACGAAGTTATAAAGATCAACGTTCATATTTAGAAAACGCCCGATCACATCGATCACGTTGTTCGCGTGAACGGTCGTGAAAACAAGGTGACCGGTAAGCGCCGAGTTGATCGCGATCTGCGCCGTTTCTTCGTCGCGAATTTCGCCGACCATCACTTTATCGGGATCGTGCCGCAAGATCGAGCGAAGTCCGCGCGCAAAGGTCAAACCTTTTTTCTCGTTGACCGGAATTTGCATAATTCCCTGCAATTGATATTCGACCGGATCTTCGATCGTGATGATCTTGTCCTCGATATTGCGGATCTCGTTGAGCGCGCCGTAGAGCGTCGTCGTTTTTCCGGAACCGGTCGGACCGGTGACGAGCACCATTCCGTAAGGTTCTTTGATATAGAGCCGAAATCGTTTAACATCTTCGGGGTCAAAACCGACGACATCGAGGCTCAGATTTTTAAATTCCTCGGAAATCTGTTCTTTATCGAGAATTCGGATCACGCAGTTTTCGCCGAAAACCGCCGGTAAAATAGAAACCCGGAAATCAACCGTTCGACCTTTGTAACGAACCCGAAATCGTCCGTCCTGCGGAATTCGTCGTTCGGCAATGTCGAGTTCGCTCATCACCTTGATCCGCGAGATCAGCGTTTGATGATAGGCAATGTCGATCGGATCGACCTTTTGATAGAGCGCACCGTCGATCCGGAATTTAACGCTCACATCGAGGTCGTTGGCTTCGATATGAATATCGGAAGCGCGTGATTCCATCGCGTTATAAACGATCGTGTCAACCAATTTGATGATCGGCGACATCTCGGAATCTGAGGCAAGCCGGTCGAGATCGAGCACTTCTTCGCCCTGATCGGTTTCTTTGACAAGCGAAATTTTGAAGGTCGATGCCGCTTCCTGCAAAACCCGCTGCGTCGCGTCGCCTTTTTTCAAAACGACATCGATCGCGCCCTGCGTCGCGACAAACGGCACGATCCGGACATTTAAAGCATTTTCGAGTTCGTCCAGACGTTCGAGATTCGACGGGTCAGCCATCGCCAAATGAAGATTTCTGCCCTCTCGTTTGAGCGGCACAAAATGGCTTTTGAGCATCATATCGACCGGAATTTTCGCGAGCTCTTCATAGTCGATCGGTGATTGTTTGTCGGGCGGCAGCAGATCGATATACTGAAGGCGATAGCGCCGCGCGAGCGCCTTGGCTTCGAGAACTTCGGGCGGTTCGTTTTCCAAAAAATCCGAAAGTTCTATTTTCGGCGAGGAAACACCGCTAACCGTGTTTCCATTTGTTTGATTTTCCATATTTTCAGTCCGTCAGTTGTTCTTTGACGATAATCGTTCGTTTTTCGTTTACTTTCCTCGACTGCCGATCGGTCCGGACGAAATCGTTTGAATGATCGGCATATAGATCGCCAGCAAAATGACGATCACGATCAGCGCCATAAAGACCAAAATGACGGGTTCCATCAAGGTCATCAATTGCTCGAGCCGGACTTCCGCCTCGGCATCGTAAAAATTCGCGACTTCGTCGAGCATTTCGCGCAAAGAGCCCGAGCTTTCGCCGATTCCAATCATATCAAGCGCGAGTTCGGGCATCCAATTCGCTTTCGCTAAAGCTTCGGTAAATCCGCGTCCTTCACGAATCAGCGCTAAAACCGCTTGACTGCGGCGGCGCAATTCGAGATTGTTGATCGATTGCGAAGAAATATCCCACGCATCAGGCACCGTAATTCCGCCCGACAAAAGCGTCGAAAGCGAACGCGCCAATTGCGACATCGTCATCTGTTTGACGAGATTGCCGATCAGCGGAATTTTGAGCAAAAGTTTATGAAGCAGCAATTTTCCGTTCGGCGTTCTGAGCCAGATATAGATCGCAAAACCGAGGATCAGAATCATCGGCAAAAGCCACCAGATATTGTTGGCAATGGTCGAAGAGATCGTTAAAACAACGACCGTGATCGTCGGCAGCCCGCTTTTCGTGTTCAAACCTTTGAATAGATCGGACATTCGCGGCACGACATAAAGCGTCAGAAACGCGACCATGAGCATCGATGCCGTCAGCAAAAATGCCGGATAGGCAAGCGCGCCGCGCAGTTTGCGCGAAACGCCGACAGCGCGTTTGAGATAATCGACATAACGCGCCAAAACGTCGTCAAGTGCGCCGGATTTTTCTCCCGAGAGCAGCGAAGCCGTGTAAATGCGCGGAAACATTCCCTGCGCTTCAAAAGCATCGGAAAGCGGAATTCCGCTTTTGATCTTATCTTCGACATCCGCCAAAACCGCGCGCAAATTTGATGATTGCGAACGGTTTTTTAAAAGATTGATCGATTGCAGAATCGGAATTCCGGCTCTCAAAAGCGCAGAAAGCTGCTGATTAAAAAGCAGGAAATCATTTTGCTTGACGCGATTTTTTTTGCCCGCGCCGCCCGACAAAACCGCCGACAAGCCTTTTTCGGCATTGGCGACCGTAAAAACTTTAAAACCTTCATGTTCAAGCTGTGATTTTGCTTCCTTTGCGCCGAGCGCTTCGACGACCCGCGTGACAACTTCGCCAGAGGGCGTTCCTAAACGACAAATAAATTCAGCCATACTCAATTTTGGATTTTAGATTTTGGATTTTAGATTTTGGATTTTTTGACCTTTGAACCTATACTTTCGATTTTAATTTCAAATCTCTTTCAAAGGTCAAAAATTAATTATTCAAACTCGAAATAAATCCAAAATCTAAAATCCAATTATATCACGCTTCTTTTTACCAAAGGTTGCAGATGATCTCAAATATAAAAAGTTTTTCGCGCTAAAACAACTGTTTTTATGTTACGGACATCATAAAAATGTCTTGCGGAAAAACCGTTCGTTGCTTAATATATAAAATTAGATCATACGGAGAATTTATGGCTGTAAATTACGTTCAGAGTCTTAGCCGATGTCGTGTCGGACTAAGATGGATTTTTGTTTCTCTATTTCTTATTTCCGGCACTTCCGCGTCATTTTCCCAAACCCCGACGCCAACTCCGCCGCAACAAGCCGTTGAAGACAATAAAAAAGTAACCATTCCGACCGATCTCGTCACACTGACCTTGACGGTGACCGACATTTACGGGCGTTATGTCTCGGGTTTGACGAAAAATGCTTTTACTGTGTTTGATAACGGCGACGAACAGGAACTCACATTTTTCAGCGACACGGACGCACCGGTTTCACTCGGAATTTTGTTTGACGTGTCCGATTCGATGAGCGGGTCAAAGATCGGAAAAGCCCGCAAGGCGCTCGAAAAATTTATCAATACCAGCCATCCGAACGACGAATATTTCCTGATCGCCTTTAACAACCGCGCCCAGCTTCTGCTTGACCGCTCCCGCGACGGCGAAGCCGTTTTGCAAAAACTGACGCTCGTCAACCCGAAAAACAACACGGCGCTTTACGATGCGTGTTATCTCGGCATCGAAAAAGTGACGCGCGGCAGCCATCAGAAAAAAGCAATGCTCATCATCAGCGACGGACAGGACAATGCTTCGCGCTATAATTTCGGTGAAGTGCGCCGCTTGATGAAGGAATCCGATGTCGTCGTTTACGCCGTCGGCATTATGGACGGCAGGGACGCGGGCAGCACCGAAGGAATGCAGGGACAGGCATTTTTGGACGAATTGACAAGCGTCACGGGCGGCAAAGCATTTTATCCGCAAACGGATGTCGAATTGGACGAGATCTTTGAACGGATCGCGCTCGAGCTTCGTCACCAATACTCGATCGGTTATACGCCGAAAGATTTTCAACCCGACGGAAAATATCATAAAGTAAAAGTTAAGGTCAAACCTCCGCGCGGTTTACCGCGTCTAACGGTCAGAAATCGCGAAGGCTATTATGCAACGCCAACCGCGAATTACAAATAATATTTCGTTTGGAGAATAATGAAAGGAAAGAATCTATTAATTTTGACGCTTGTCTTCTGCTTTGCCCTGCTGCCCGCTTTTTTTAACTTTTTCCGGGCTGACGCGCAAACCAATTCGCGTCCGAACCCGACGCCGACCAAATCTCCGTCCTCGACCGTTCAGCCAACGCCCGAAGACGACGACACGCCGATTAAAATTGAAACCGAGCTTGTCAATCTCAATGTCCGCGTCGTTGACCGCAATAATCGCTCGATCGCTAATTTGACTCAGAATGATTTCACGGTTTACGAAAACAATGTTCCGCAAAAAATCGAGTTTTTCGGTAAATCCGAAGTCCCGACCAATTACGCGATGGTCATCGATAATTCAGGTTCGATGCGGCTTCAACTCGATAAGGTCATCGAAGCCAGCAAAATTATCGTCAATACAAACCGCCCGACTGATGAAACCAGTATTATCCGTTTTGTCGATTCGGACAAAATTGAGATCACCCAGGATTTTACGCCGAACAAGTCTGATATTATGGAAGCTCTCGACAATCTTTATATCGAAGGCGGACCGACGGCAATCATCGATGCGGTTTATCTGGCGGCGGGAAGTGTTGACGATTACCAAAAATCGCGGAATCCGAATGACCGCAAACGCCGCGCTTTGATCCTTGTTTCCGACGGCGAAGACCGTAGCAGTTTTTACAAAGAGCCGCAGCTTTTTGAACTGTTGCGCGAATCCGATGTCCAGATTTACGTCGTCGGATTTGTCAACGAATTAAGCAAGGAAGGCGGATTTATCAGCAAAAGTCCGCAGGCAAAATCGAAGGCATTTTTAGAAAGATTAGCAAAAGAAACGGGCGGAAAAGTATATTTTCCAAACTCTTTGAGCGAACTCAACGGCATTGCTCAGGACATCGCCAACGAACTGCGGACTCAGTATTCGATCGGTTATGTGCCGACCAACGATGTCAAAGAC
>JBBQOA010000104.1:0-10647 GCA_038330465.1 Pyrinomonadales bacterium | reverse complement strand
CAACCGACGATTGGGGAATGACAACGCCCAACGTCAATTTGCCGCAAAACGCGATTCCGCCGCAAAACCAAATGCCGAGTCAGCCGATTTCCGATTTTGACAAAACCGCGCCGAATATCAATGTTCCGCAGCATTTGTCGGAAACGCCGAAAGCTCCGTCAAGTCCGACGGCAGATGAATGGGGAATGACCGGGGCGAATATCAATATTCCAAAAGACGATAAAAAAGAAGATTGGCAAATGCCCGCGCCCGTTTTTCGGGTTTCGGAAGGCGAGAAACCGAATTTTGACAAAACAACGCCGAATTTTAATTTAAAAAACCTTAATGAAGATTTCGGTTCGCCTTATGATGAAGAAGATCCGGGCAATAAAACCACACCCTATTACCGTTTACCCGAAAATCAAACTGAACCGAATGCCGCCGCCCAGTCGCCGCAAATTTCCGAACAATCCGTCGATATTGCGCCCGATAGACCGGTCGTCAAAACGAAAAGCGGAAATGGTAAATGGATTTTGCTGCTCGGCGGTCTTTTTGCTTTCTTTTTATTATTAACGGCGGGAATGGTCGGGATTTATTTACTTTATTTCGACACTTCCGGCACGGTCAAAAGCATCGTCCCGCAAGCGAACAAACCAACCGAAACCGCGCCAACCGTCGCGCCAACCGTCGCGCCAACCGTCGCGCCAAGCAATGATTTACCGGCGACCGTTAATTACAAAAGCGAAATGGTCTTGGTCAAAGCCGGCGAATTTACGATGGGCAGCGACACCGGCGGCGACGAATCGAAACCCGCGCATAAAGTTACCGTGCCCGCCTTTTACATCGACAAAACGGAGGTCACCAACGCGCAATACAAAGAATTTTGCACGGCGAACGGCAAACAACCGCCGACCGATCCGTTTTGGGAAAAAGGTTATTTTGAAAATCGTCCGAACGCACCGGTTCTCGGCGTTTCGTTCGATGATGCCAAAGCCTTTGCGGCGTGGGCGGGAAAACGGCTGCCGACCGAGCAGGAATGGGAAAAAGCCGCGTCGTGGGACGAAGCTGCACAAAGCAAACTCGAATTTCCGTGGGGCGCAACTTTTGAAAATGGCAAAGCCGCTTTCGGATTAAACACGCCGAAAGATGTCGGCTCGTTTCCGGCGGGCGCAAGTCCTTCGGGCGCGCTGGATATGGCGGGAAACGTCGCCGAATGGGTTGATGCGTTTTTTCAACCGTATCCGAATAATTCGGCTTCAAATCCGAATTTCGGCGAAACAAACCGGGTTGTGCGCGGCGGATTTTTCGGTTCAAAAACCAATGAAAACTTAAAAACAACAAAACGAATTTATTTACCGCCGAGTGTCGCTTCGGGCGAGGACGAAGAAAAACTTTTCGCGGCGGCGATCGGTTTTCGCTGCGCGGTTTCGGCGGACGATACGCGGCTACAGGAATCTTTAAAGAAATCGCAAAGCAAATAAACGACATCGCAAGCGTCAGAAAACTTGCGAGGAAATTGAGAATGAACTTAAAAACAAAAAGCACCAAAAAAGGATTGAAACTCAAATTTATATTTTTCGGCTTGGGCATTTGGATTTTACTCGTCGGCGTTCCGAGCGTTTTCGCACAAGTTGACGACGTTATGGTCGTCCGGCAAAAAGCCAAAACGACCATCCGACCAAAAGCCAAGCCCGTTTCCAAAAAGGTCAATGTGACACGAAAAGTGACGATTGTGCGCGTCGAGAAAAAAAGCCGCACGAATTACAAAAAATCAAACGTTTCGAAAAATCAGCGAGCTGTCAAAAAGGTTGTTAAAACAATTCAGGTTCCGCTGCTCGCGGCGCAGTTGCGTCTTTTGACGGTTGATAAAGAAGGCAAGGAAACGGAAGTTAATCCGATCGCCGCATTTACGCCGAACGACCGCTTGCGGATGTCGATCAAGGCAAATCAATCGGGTTATCTCTACGTTATCCGGCAGGCGTCGCCGGAAGCCGACGGCGAAATTATTTTTCCAACGACGCTCGTCAATAACGGAAGTAATCTGGTTAAAGCGAATATCGAATATGTTTTGCCGCGCAATTGCCCGCTCGAATATGTGCCCGAACCGCGCGATTGCGCTTTGACGCTTTTTCCTTACGCCGAATCGCCGCAAGAATATTTTACGCTTATTTTTACGCGTGATTCGCTGATCGATTTGCCGAATGATGTCAAAAATACGCGAGGCAGTTTGACGAATTTAATGAGTGCCGGAAAGATCGAGGCGAAAACTTTGATTGCTTTGATCGAAGATTCAGGCGAAGATCTGATTTCGCAGCAAGGCGACACGCCGTTTGCGATGCGGATTGTCAATATCAATCCGAAAGACAACGAGGAAATTATCGAAACGTTTGTTCTTGGTAAAATGAAGCAATAAAAGTTTGGGAAAAGATTCGAGAATAGAAAAAAACAGGCTTGATTTTCGAAAATCTTTTCCCTATTTTTCTCAAAAAAAATGGCACGCGCGATATTAAAATTTGACGACAGAGAACTGACCATCGGTGAGGACGCAACCTCGTTCGGTCGGACGACGGACAACACCGTTTCTTTTCCCGACAATTCAAATATCTCGCGAAACCACGCTGAAATTGCCTTTAAAGACGGCAAATTTGTCGTCACCGATTTGGGAAGCAGTAATGGAACAACCCTCAACGGTCAAAAAATCGTAGGTGAAATCGCGCTGAACGACGGCGATTTCATCACGCTCGGGAATTCCGTAATTGTTGAGTTCGTGATGGACGACGACACGCCCGAAAATGCCGCCGAAGCGGTCGAATCCGAATCGGTCAACGAAGCAAAATCGGCGGACGCTGCCGGAAAATCCTCCAAACTTCCCGTCATTCTCGGCGTGACGGGCGCGGTCTGCGGTTTGGCAGTGGTTTTGGCGGTGGCGGCAGTTTATGTTTCTGTTTCGGGCGGCAAAGATTCAAAATGCGATGCGACGGCACGAATTGTCAGTCCGATCAACGGCGAAATTATTTCGGAGGAGACCGAAATAAAGGTCGAAGTTACAAATTCCGCGTGCGTCAGCGCGGTTCACGTCATGCTAAATGGCAAAAGCATTGCTGACTTGAGTGCCGAACCTTACACGGCGCAGATCGATCCGAAAAATTATCCCGAACTGGCAGATGGCGGACTCTATGGTTTGCAAGTAGTTTTGGAAGATTCCGAAGGAAACAAGATCCAACAAAACCGCGAAATTGCCCTTCAATTTGAAACAAAAGAAGTTGTCAAACCAAAGCCGACGGAAACGGCGGAAGTTACGCCGACACCGCAAACATCACAAGGCAAACAAACAAAGCTGATCGATATTCAAACGATGACCGCCAAAGTTGTCCGCAAATTTACAGGCGGCAACTTTAAATACAACATCTCAAACACCGAATTTCTCAAAGAAGTGCAGAAAAAGACTGCCGACTATTCCTCGGCGGAAGGTTATTATCAGCGGGCGACCGTTTTTAAAGACATCATAAATCAATCTTTTGTGCGTGATAAAGCGTTGGATGCGTCGCTGCCCTATCTTTTGGCGATGAGCCGCAGTAAATTTAATCTTGAAAAAAAAGGTACAAATGAAGGTTTGTGGCAAATGTCAAATGATTTTGCAGCGTCAAATGCTTATAATGTTGTTTGCGAAACGCAAAATTTGTCTGATCCAACGCAGGAGTGTGCAGCAAAGGTAGCCGCGCTTTATATGGAAGATCTGGTCGTCAAAAGTTTCGACTTTGACATTATTTACGCGGTCGCCGCTTTCGGCAAAAATCCGCAGGAAGCCAATATTTGGAAAGCGAGTTTGCCGGCTGACCGTTCGGATTTTTGGAAAGTTATCACGGACACGAACCAGCGCGAAGAAGTCGTGCGATTTTTTGCCGCCGCGATCGTCGCGGAAAATCCGCAAAAGTTCGGACTCAAAAAAGATCGTCCGATTTCGGAGCTTTATCCGTCCGTCACTAAATAAAATGCCCGAAGTAGTTTTGACATATGCAACTGACGAAGGCTCCCGTGAAATTGCGCTCGAAGGAAGTAAAGTGTCATTCGGGCGCGGCAGCGAAGCCGATCATCGTTTTGACGATGACGGTTTATCGCGCCTTCACGCGACCGTTCACCGCGAAGGCGAAAATGTTTGGATTCTCGATGAAAACTCGACCAACGGCAGTTTTGTCAACGGCGAAAAGGTCAAACCGAGTGGAACGGTTCTCTTTGACGGCGACAAGATCAAAATCGGTCATTATACGACTCTGACCGTCAAAATTTTCGAGCGCCAAGCCGCGCAAACAAACAATTCCGACAAAAAAGCCAAAACGGTCGCGGCTTCCAATGCGGATTCACAAGGTTTTCCGATCCTGATTCCTTTGGCATTGGCGGGGTTTGCGATTTTGGTTATCAGCATTTCGGTAATTTTCATCGGCGTCAAAGCTTTCGGCAATAACGAACCGGAAATCGTCCAGGAAACGCCTTATGAAGAATACACGCCTGACGATTCGGACAATAAAAACGACAATAAAAACACAAGCAAAACGCCAAAACCGACGGCAACAACTGAGACTTCTCCAAGCGGTAATGAAAACACGGAAACGATTGACAACAAAACGATTGAAGTAACAAATGACGGCAAGACCATAGTTTTACCAAAAGGTAAATATCAGGATATGTCTGAAGAGGATAAAAATAAGTATATTGCCGTCAAAGCGGAAAAGATCGCGCGCATTATCGGCAACCAGAAAAGCGACCCGATTCCGCCCGAAGCCGTGCAGGAAATTAAAAAATACGTCAACGGCTACGCGAGCCGTTTGAATAAAGCAAAAAAAGATTCATGCGAGCAAGGAAGTTGGATCACAAGCGATTTTACAAGCGTTCTGAATCGCGCGACGAAAACCAGTCCGCTCGTTGTCCGAAGTTTTCGAACAGAAGGTATCGAACCGCAAATCGGGCTTTATGTCGCGATGATTGAGGGCGAACATTGTCCGTGTCTGACCAGCACCACTGGCGCGAAAGGAATGTTTCAATTTCTGGCGTCATCTTGGAGCGATTACGATTCTGACAAAAACCCGAATGACCGCTGCAATGCCGAAAAATCGGCGGCGGCGGGCGCAAAATATTTAAAAACTTTGATTGCCCGGTATGGAACCGCGCCTGACAGCGTTCCGTTGGCGATTGCCAGTTTCAATAGTGGACAAGGTAATTTAAGCCAAAATCTCGATAAAGTTTTGGCAGGCGCAGCGGGGCAAAATCGAAGTTTTTGGACGCTCGCGGCAAATAAAGAGTTGATGCAAGGCGGTGCCGGCAAACAGTTCAGCGGCGAGAATATCAAATACGTTCCAAAGTTTTTTGCAACCGCAATTATCGGCGAAAACCCGCAGGATTTCGGTGTCAGTTTGCAACCGCTTTCAACTTATACCAAATAAGCTCCAAGTTTCAGGCAAAATAGATTAACTTGGAAACTTGAAACTTGAATAATGACCGAACTTTGGCTCAATTTTAAGAACGACAGAGGCGATGACCAAAGAATTTTGGTCGAGAGCCGGATTTTTGTCATTGGCAGACATTCGGAAAACGATTTGAGCATTTCGAGCAGCAGGCTTTCGCGGCAGCATCTAAAAATTGAAACTTTCGCTGAAGTTTTTATTGTTTCCGATTGCGGTTCGAGCAACGGAACGCTGCTCAATTACACAGATTTGACTGAACCAATTGCGCTCAAAAACGGTGATATTCTGAATTTAGGCGGCGGTTTGGAAATCAAAGTCGAACTGCTTTCCGATAAACCGCAAGCAAGAAAATCAAGTAATGAGGAATATTCAAGCAGTTCGGCATTTTCAGGCGGAACAAGCAGTCAAAGCGCGGCAGGTTCGGCTTCGAGCAGTTCGGCAATTCCGATGAGTGTTTTTATAATCGCGCCGCTTCTCGGAATCTTTGTTTTGATTTGCGGTGGCGGACTTCTTTTCTTTTTGGGCGGAACCGGCGGAGGCAATAACGGCGACAACAAAGATGTCGTTTCCTATCCAACACCGGACGAAACGCCCGAAAGCACAAAAGAATCGCCAAGCCCGAAAGCATCGTCAACCGTCGGGAATTCTTCAAACGGTACAACTATTTCGCCGTCGCCCGAAGAAACTGATTCTAATCTGCCGCCGGAAGTTTCGAGCGACATAAAAAAAGTTGAACAAAATTCCGCTTCATTTCTACGCCGGATCGCTCTTAATGACCCAAATTCTTTTTTAAAGACTTCCGAGATCGAAATCGTCAATTCCAAAATCGCGCAATTTAGAGGTTCGAGCAATTTAGCCGAAAACCTTAAATCCGTTAAAAGTAATGCTTCACAATTTGAATCGCTGGCACAAACAAAAGGATTAAAAGCGCAGTTTTTGGCGGCGGCGGCATTAGCCGAAATTGGCAACGGCAAAGGAAATCCATTGGATGTGGCTAAAACAATGCTTCCTATTTTGGGTGATTTACGAATTTCGCTTGCCAATAATCTGGCGGATGATAATTTAATGATGATTGCTGCATATAATCAGGGCAAAGCCGGTAAATTCAAAGATTTACGCAATGTTTTGGAAGCCTTGGCGAAAAAAAACCCGAGTGTCAGTCCGCGCGAAATCCGGACGATCTGGTTTCTGAAAAAACAAGGCAAGATAAACGATGCCGAGTACGAATACGCGCTGCGTTTTTTGGCGATCGGCACGATAATGCAAAATCCGAAAGATTTTAACGTCAATGCCGAAGCAGTAATATTTTAGTATTAATTCGGGCAGTCAAAACTTCCCCGCCTGAAATTGTATCAAGACAACCGAAACGCTATGGAAAACGATTCTGAATGGGTTACCGGACAAATAAAAATATCAATTGGCGGCGTTCCCTTGGAAATGCAGATGACGGTTCCGGCAAAACCTGTAAAGCCGCAAAGAATGCTGCCTATTTTCCAACAAATGTCGAATTCATTTGTGGAAATGGGGATCAGTAAAGTCGAAAATTCAGGCGCGAAAATTTCTTGTCAAAAAGGTTGTTCGGCGTGCTGCCGGCAGCCGATTCCGTTAGCGGAAATTGAGGCTTATAAAATAGCCGAAGTAGTTGAAAACTTACCCGAACCGCGCCGCACCGAGATAAAAAGGCGTTTTTATGAAGCAGGTCGGCATTTTTATAAAATCGGATGGTTTGAAAAACTGGATAAATGCGCGTATCTTTCAAAGGAAGAACGCAAAAAAGTCATTTTGGAATATTTTTACGAAAATGTGGCGTGTCCTTTTTTGGAAGACGGCATGTGTTCAATTTATCAGGAACGCCCACTTTCGTGCCGCGAATATTTGGTCACGTCACCTGCCGAAAACTGTTCCAATCCGTCGCCTGAAACCGTTCAAATGATTGAACTTCAAATAAAATCGGCGGCGACGTTGCGAAAAATCGGCGACAGTAAAAATCTGAACGCGATCGTAAATTTCTTGCCGTTGATTCTCGCGCTCAAATGGACGGAAATACACGCTGACGAGTTTCCTGAAAAAACGGGCGAAAGATGGATGGCGGATTTTTTCCAAAAATTGACAAACGACGAAATTCCAAAGGAGAAAAACTAGTGAGAGATGAGTTAAAATAGAATTCTAAAAACGTTTTTTGAGTAATAAACTTTTTCATAACTTATTAGAAAGTTTGCTATTTACTATTTTGGCTTAACGATTTACTATAAACTTCTACAAACTATGAGCAAGTATCGCAAAATTGTCTGGAATGAGGGGATGCTGTTAACGCCTCATCATTTTCAGCAATGGGACAACTATCACGAAGAGTTTCTAAATTCGCGCGTGCGTTCGATGATGTCGTTTGAGTACGGCATCCTTGACTTGCAGATCAACCGCGAGGCAATCGCCAACGGCAATTTCCAAATAATCAACTGTCACGGCGTCTTACCCGACGGCTTGATGGTCAATGTACCGGATGCCGAAGCCGTTCCCGATTTACGCCCCGTCGGCAATCATTTTCATCCTGAAGCCGAAAAACTTGGCGTGCATTTGGCAATTCCCGCAAAGAAAATGGGCGAGGCGAATTTTCAGGGGAACGGCGCTAGGGGCGGCAATAATTTACGATTTTTGCAGGAAGGCGCGCTCGTTAAAGACGAAACCAGCGGCACGAACGAACAACCGCTTGCCTACGCCAAAAGCAATCTGCGGATAATTTTCGACGATGAAGTGCGCGACGGTTTTACCTCAATGAAAATTGCCGAATTGATGCGCACGCCGACCGGTCAATTGAAGATCAACGAAGATTATATTCCGCCGACTTTGAAATCTTCGGCTTCGGCGTGGCTCGTGAATATGCTTCGCCAATTGGTCGAAATCTTGAACACGAAAAGCGGCAGTCTCGGCGAACAGCGACGGCAACGAAATGCTTCGCTGGCTGATTTTACGACCTCGGAAGTCGCGGTTTTCTGGCTTTTGCACACGATCAATTCGGCGATTCCGACGATGGCGCATTTTTTCCGCTCGCCGGTTCTTCATCCCGAAAAAGTTTATCTCGAAATGGCAGAACTCGTCGGAAAACTAATGACGTTTTCGGTCGAACTTTATCCGCGTGATATTGTTAAATATGACCACGATGATTTGTATTTTACATTTTACAATCTTTCGACGCAGTTAAAAGAATTGCTCGAAACCGTGATTCCGAGCCGTTGTGTTCCGATCCCGCTTGAAAAAACACGCGACACGCTTTATGTCGGACGCGTCGAAGACGAAAGACTTTTGAAGGAAGCCGGGTTTTATTTGGCGGTGCGCGCCCAAATGCCGGAATCAAAACTTATCGAAGGCGTTCCGCGAATCATCAAAATCGGTTCACGGGATGTGATCGACACGATTATTAATTCGGCTTTGCCAGGCGTTGTGCTGACGCATGCCAGTCCGCCACCAGCGCCGATCCCAACACGGGTCGGGTTTCGCTATTTTATGCTCGACACGATCGGACCGTATTGGGAAGGCATCAAAGGCTCGAAAGTCATCGCTGTTTATGTGCCGGACGATATTCCCGATGAAAAATTGGAAATGTATGCCGTCAAACCTTGATGGGTTTTAGATTTCAGGTTTTGGAATTTCATTAAATTTTTAATTTAGGAGGAAATTAGAATATGAATTTTATGAGAGGAAACCAGATGATTGTTCATGACAAAAGGTTAAATGATCCCGGGGATACAACGAAAACTCCTCCCCGCCCGTCAGGGGATTTACGCCCGCCGCCGGCAAAAAATACCTGGGATGTGGATACAAGCTACAATGCGGCGCACATCATTGGCTGGTGTGGAGAGGTTGCCGCCGGTTGGGGAACGATGGACGCGCTCCATTTTATGGCACACGGCAATAAAGGATATTTGCAGATCGGATCGGACGGTTTTACCGACAGTAATGTGAATTTGTTTTCAAAGCTCAATGGTCATGTTCGTAATATTATTTTTTTCGCGTGTCTGGTTGGCGGCGAATTGGGTGATCTTGCCGAATGTTCCACGGTGATAAGAGTTTATGCTCAAAGAGTTGCCGAAAAATCCGGTGCAAAAGTTATTGCCTGCAATATCAATCAGGTTTATTCTTGGAATCTTTCAACAAAGATAATTGATTTTGGAGGTTTCGAGGGCGATGTTTTTGTTATTTATCCCGAAGGCTGCTTCGATATGTATAACACTGCCGCCGGACAACCGCTTGAGTTAGAGCAATTTATTTTTGGATAGTCGTTTTTTTTGATACTTTACAGGCAGAAAATACGCTTTACTTATTGCAAACAGTTTTAATTTTATGAGCGAAAAAGCAAATCCAAATGATTTAATCGCCTTTGCCGGACCGATTTTCGATTTAATTCTGCGTCTGAAAGCCGGAATTGTCGCACCTTCCAATGATTTGCGTCCGAAAATCGCGGCAATGCTCACAGACTTTGAAAAACGCGCTGAACGTTATCGTTTCAGCAGTAAAATCACGCAGGTTTCAAAATTTGCGCTTGCCTCGTTTGTTGACGAAACCGTTTTGACCAATAATTTCCATCTCAAGGAAGAGTGGGAAAAAAATCCTTTACAACTCGAATATTTCGGCGAATCGCTGGCGGGCAATAAGTTTTTTGAAAAGCTGCTGGCGATGATCAAACAGGTTGACGTGACGGCTGATGCGGTCGAGATTTATTACGTTTGTATGCTGCTCGGGTTTAAAGGCAGATACGGCGTCTATGAGAAAGAAAAATTGCTGGCGATTATGCAGCAAACGGCAAATGCGCTGGTCAAAGCCGGAAAGATCAGACCGGTCGAGCTTTCGCCGCACTGGCTCGCTAATGATCAGCCGAAACCACCCGAAAAACGCGGGATGCCGACGTGGGCAAAAATTTCGGCACTCGGCGGTCTTGGATTGGCGTTTATTATTTATTTAGTGATGTTTCTGGCAGTTTCGACATTTTTACGGGATGCGATAAATAAACTGCAGCTTTAATGATTTGATTGGTTTAGACTATGAATTCGTGGCACGCACAACAACTTAAATTTGCATTCGGAATCGGCGGTTTTATGTCGTTTTACGGCGTTGTCGGCTTGCTCACCTGGTTTGGCGGGCAAAAACTCGGGTTGCCCGTGAACACCCGAATAATGGTAATTGTGGTTCTTCTGCTCACATTACCGGTTGCTTT
>JBBQOA010000103.1:0-10678 GCA_038330465.1 Pyrinomonadales bacterium | reverse complement strand
AACCGAATTTTTCACTGAATGGCAGGAAACCGAGGCGCGTGACACGATCGGCGCGGGCGTCGTGGCTGTTCCGGCGGATGTCTCTGATAGCTTTCAGATCACGAAAGCCGAAATCAAAAACACGCCCGACCGGATCGAGGTTTCTGTCAAAAAGGGTCACGTTTGGGCGGACGGTTTGCTCGTCAATCTTTACGAAGACGTAGTTCGTGAAGCAATTTATTTAGAACCGCCGATTCAGGATCCGAAAGCGGCGATTCCGGTAAATCCGCCGAATTCGCCGGTGTTGCGCGATGCCGTCATTCTTGAAACCTGGCTTGAGGAAACGAACGCCTTCCAAATTCCAAAGATCTTGATCGAACCCGCGCTTGGCGGCGTCGATACGACCGAACGCATTCATACGGCTTTTCGTTTTCGTCTATTTCGGATGGATGACGCGGACACTTGCGATTCGATCATCGATAAATTAAAGGATGATTTCTTCAAAAAAGGAAAACTCAAAGCGGTTTTGCAGCCAGATATTCCGGTCGCAGGCGATTGCCCGACCGTCGAAGGCGGCGGCTACACCGGATTTGAACATCAACTTTACCGGATCGAAATTGCCGAAACATCAAAATCCGGCGCGTATTTCAAATGGTCACAGTTTAACGGCGGACTTGTCGGACGCGGAACTTTTGATTCGACGACGCGCAAGCTCGACATCAAGGCAAACAAAAATGCGATCATTCATTCCGGCTTGACGAATATTTATCTCGAAGCTCTTGAATACGATACTAAACAAGGGTTTTGGAACGTTATTTACGGCGCGAAAGTGACACTCGGAAGTGATAATATTATCAATCTCCCAACTGTTGCGGCAGATGTTTTCATCGGAAATATCCCGACACCAAAGACTAAATTGTATTTTTTCAGACTTTGGAATGGCATCGAACCCGTCAGCGGTTTTACTTCTGAAAAAGAATTATTGGACGGCATCCGGCTGCAATTTGAAGCCGAAACCGTCGGCAATTACGCGCCGCACGATTTCTGGACTTTTCCGGTTCGCGCCGGGGAAATTGGAAATCCGGAAATTTTGGTCAATACAAAACCGCCCGAAGGCATTCATTATCACCGGGTTCCGCTTGCCGAAATAAATTGGACGACGGATTCGGTATCGGGCGACGACATTGAAGATTGTCGCCGAATTTTTCAACCGCTGACGAAACTCAAAACCTGCTGCACCTACCGCGTCGGCGACGGCATTAATTCCCACGGCGATTTCAAAAGCATACAAGCGGCGATCAATGCCCTGCCGAAAACGGGCGGTGAGATTTGCGTGCTGCCCGGACTTTTTCGTGAAAATATCGTTCTGAAAACTCCGCATAATAAAAACATCATCATCAAAGGCTGCGGAAGCCGTTCACGGATCATCGCCGACAAAACGGATCCGGCAATTCACATCATCGGCGGTATCAATCTCAGAATCGAATCTTTGACCGTGATGGCGAATGACGATGGCGTCGGGATTTTGCTGGAAGGCGACGAGATCGTTTTTGACGACCGCGACCGGCAGGAAGAATTCGGTATTTTGCGAAACGTCAAACTCGAAAATTTGCGAATCGTTGCGGCAGCGCGAAGCGCGATCGAAATGCACGTCGGACAATTCGTATCGATCTGTGCAAATCAAATTTTTATCAAGGATGTCGATACCGAATGGGCGGCGGTTTATTTGGCGGGCGATGATTTGTTGTTTGAAAAAAATGAAATCCGCGTCATGGCTGGACGCGAGATTATTGAACGCGTCGAGGTTTCAGGAACGTTAAAAGCACAGTTCGAAAAATCCGATGATCCCGAAACATTTTCACCGGCGCGACGCGCGACCGGCGGATTGCATTTGTCGGGCGGATGTGAACGGGTGCGCGTGATCAATAACATAATCATCGGCGGCACCGGCAATGGCATAAATTTGGGAAGTGTCGATGTCGAAACCGAAGAAACCATAATCGTGACGCACACGCCTTGGCATCGCCCAAGCAATCACAACAAAGGCGATTGTTTTCCGAATCCGGGATTTATTGACACTACCCAAACCGTGACCGACACGCGGTTTATCGCGGGCGCGCCGCTCCGCAATATTTTGATCGAACGCAATCGAATTTATTCGATGGGTCGCAACGGCATCGGCGTGGACGCATTTTTTGTCATCGAAACGGGCGGCACGATAAATAATCGAAACTTTAAAGTTGAATTTATTTCGGTTGAAAATCTAGTCATTATCGGTAATCGGGTGGAATTTTGCCTGAATCGCCCGCTGACCGATATTCCTGCAATTTTGACAAATTTTATGGGCTACGGCGGAATTGCACTTTCGGTCGTCGAAACGCTCGTCATTCGCGATAATTTCATTCGCGATAACGGCGCAAATTTTCTTAATTCGACTTGCGGGATATATATTTTGAAAGGCGCCGGAATCGAGATTTCGCGAAATCACATATTAAATAACGGACGTTTCCGAAACGAAGTGCCAACCGACAAAACCGTTAAAAACGGTGCACGCGGCGGAATTTTTATACGATTTGCCACCGAAGGCTCGATGACACTTGGAAATATCAATCAACTTGCGGAAATTCAAAGTTTTTTCATCAAAATACCAAACGGCATTCCGGCGCTGAAACTGCACGAGAACATTGTTTCTGTGCCGATGGGACGCGCCTTGACGATACAGTCAACGGGCAATGTTTCGATCACCGATAATCATTTTTTGAGCCAGAGCATCGTTCCCGGTTTTAACGCCGAAAGTTTCTTTGCCGCTTCGATTCTGATCGTCAGTTTTAACATTTCGACGAGTATCCAAAAACAACCGGCAGGCTATACGAATATTAACAAAGGAACTTATAAGGCGAAAATGAGTTCGCAGTCGAAGTATCAATATCAAACAGGTTCAAATATCGATCAGGGTGTAAGCAATAATGTTAGTAACGTCAGCGGTTTAGGTGAGATCGGTGCGAATTTTCTGAGCGGCGGAATTAACTTTGCCGACAATCTTTGCGAATTGATCAATCGCGGACGCGATAACGAATTTGTGGCGCTTTCGGCAATTACAATCCTCAGTTTGGATGATGTTTCGTTTTTTGATAATCAAGTTCATTGTTCGATCGTCAAAAGCAGAATGATCACCGATACTTTTATTTTTGGGTTGATGGTGCGGGCAAGTGATAACAGCTGGCAGGAAATTCCGCTCAGTGTTTTTCTTTCGGCGATCACTTTCGGAATTTTGAACACAACCACCGACAATCATTCGACGCATTGTTTGTTGGCGCGCGGATTTTTGTATCTCGACCGCCACAATTTATCGTTATTTGATCTCGCAACAGGTTATGCGGGAAATGTTTCAAAGAAAGATAACGTCAATCCTTGTGAAAGAATCCTGGAATTGTTGTTTGCATTTTTCGGACGCCAGAAAACTATCGTCGGGCAACCGGCGCCGACACCGCAAACACAACAAGGAATTGGAAAACTGCCGATCAAACAACGGAATGGTTGAATGAAAAATGTTTATTTTTTGAGGTAAATTTTATGATAAACAAAGAACAAATTGAGCCGGATGAAATCGAAACTGTCGTCACGAATAATTTTGCAGATTTTGATGATCACCGGATCGAAGGTTTGACAGATCTTTCAATTTTTCAGGAATCAAAGGGGTTTGCGGACGAAAGAAACCTCTCCCGTTTACAAAAAAAATACGGCGACACGCATCCGCTCGTGCAAGCAACGCAGGCTAAAATCGAGTCGAATTTTGCAATTGCCGCTGAAATCAAGGGCGAAATTCTGCGCACCCGAACGCCCGTTCCCGCCGGAAATGCCGAGACTTGGACAATTCATGGTTATGTATTCGACGAGAACAAAAAAGCAGTGCCGAATGCTCCTGTGATGATCTTTGATGAATCCGGCGAAATGGTTTCACGATCTGATAAAACAACCACCAACGCGAACGGCTATTTTCGGCTGCCGCTTAAATCGATCAAAAATTTGCCGGAGACGGTTCGCGTCGGAGTTTCGAACGAATTTATCGGTTTTCAAGTTTTTACGCCCGAATTGGGCGAAGTTGATTATGCCGAAATATTTGTGCGGGGTGAAATATTTGAAATTCCGCCCTGTGAACCGACCGAAACACCAACCGTTGAAACAATCCCGACTGGACAAAATTTTTCGGATTGGTTGGTCACCGGTAAAATTACGGATGCCCGCGGAAAAGGAATTGCTGACCTTAAAGTTCGCGTTTTCGACCGCGATTTGTTGTTTGACGACGCGCTCGGCGTCGCCGAAACTAATTCAGAAGGTGTTTATCGGCTGACATTTACAAAAGACCAATTCAGCGATTTCGGCGAAAATTATCCCGAACTTTACCTGATCGTCGAGGACGCGGCAGGAAATCAATTATTCGACGGAAAACGCGACGCGAAAACGCGTGCAGGTCGCATTGAATTGATCGATATTCAATTGAAGGAACGAAATGACAAAAAACAATGACAAAATTTGCCGTCAAATCAAAAATGTCAGAATCGCATTTTGTTAAATCAAAAGGTTCGCAAAAAAAATTCTCCGATTTACAAGCTGCTTCGATGAATGTTCAAACGCCGCTTTTCGGTTTTCCGATCCAGCTCAAAGCAGATTGCGCATGCGGCGGCGGTTGCCCTAATTGTCAGAAAAAAGAGCTTGATGTTCCGGTTAGTCAACCGACTGATCCATCGGAAATTGAAGCTGATCAAATGGCTGATCGTGTGATTAATGAATCACAAGGAGAAACTCGCGAAACTTCTCAAAATCAAGCATCAGATGAACCGCTGATCCAAACGAAACTCGTAAGAAACGATTCAAAACCTCAAACACTCAGCAGTAAAATTTTTTCGACACAAGGAAAAGGTCAAAGTTTAGACGGGAAAACATTGTCCTTTATGCAAAACCGTTTTCAGACGGATTTCTCGGATGTGAAAATTCATACAAATCGGGAAGCCGTAATTTTTAATAGCGAGTTGAATGCCAAAGCTTTCACGCTCGGAAATGATATCTATTTTAATGAAGGACAATTCAAACCCGAATCAATTGACGGAAAACATCTTCTGGCTCACGAATTAACGCATGTCGTCCAGCAAAACAATTCGTTTCACGCTGCCCGCCGGAAAATTCACCGGGCGCCGCCCGATAGTGCCGCCCCGCCTGCTCCGGCAGCAAATACTCCGCCGAAACAACAAGGGATTAAAATTATTGTTGTGCTCGATAAAGATTGTTCAAAAATGTCTCCGCCGGAATTTAGAACTTTTGTGATGCAGTTATTATTGTCGCAGACCTTCGGTTTTGATTATATGACCAGCGTCGGAGCGGTCTCAAAATACAAATACGACTTTACGGTTTTTAGCGAAAAATCGTCGAGAGCCAGCGGCAGTCAGCTTCCGGTAACAGTTTTTAAAGATTTTTACCGGCAAGTTTTGGTCGATAAATATGGAGTCGAAGATCCGCGAATTGACCAACTCGTCGCGGCAAATTTCGGCGACGGAACCGCGCCGGTCGATCAGCAAAAACTCAAAGAAAGCAGTAAATTGATGCAGTTAGATGACCTCAAAGGCAAGCTGACACCGCTGGAAATGGAATTTTTGAAGGCAAAGTTGAATTGGAAAACCGGCACCGTCGATCAGAGTTTGGAAAGTTACCGCAAATTGCTCGAAAACCTTCAAAAATATAAGAAATCACTCGATTGGTACGCGTTTTTGAAAACAAAATTGTCGCCCGTTGAATATTACCGAACGATCGCGGCGGAATTGTTGAAAACGGAAAGGCTCTATCATTTGATCTACACGCGGCAGGCTTTGCAAGTTCAAGGCGATCCATTGAGCATTTGGTATAAAACGGATATGTCACACGTCTACGCTCAATATCCGTGGCTCAAGGATGTCGAAGCGCAATTGCAAAAGGATTATGTGACTTATCCATCACAAAGCGACGGCGAACAATTAATAAAAAGAGAAATGGAACTCGCCGGGTTCAAATCTTTATCGGAATATGAAGATTTCGTCAAATTATATGCCGCCGCGTTTTACGGCGTCGTCGCCTCGAAAATTTCTGACCAGTTGGATGTCAATGAAGCAATCGTCAATAAAGAGAAAACATTTTATACGAATCAAGGCGCCACGCCCTTTGTCCAAACCTTTGGTCAATTCAAGGCGGATTACGATCAAATTGATAAAGAACATGATGAAAATCGGGGTAGATTTTCGAATTTGCCCGACGGAACACAAAAATTCAACGACAAATTGGCTGAATTGAAAGAAAAAGAAAAAAACCTTGACGTCAGGGTTCAAAAGGTTCGGGACGAAAATAAAGCCGGTTTTCCGATCCTTGAAGACAAAGATTTGACCAATCGCGAACTCGCCCAACAAGATTCGCCGCGATTACAAAAAACACTTTTGTCATTGACCGAAAAACGACTCGGTTATATTGCAAAGACGAGAGAAAATCTTGCTAAAAAGCCCGAACATTTCGTGGTGCAGGTCGCTGACGGAAAATATGTTCAATTAGCCAAAGACGAGATCGGATTCAGCAGCAGCAGTTTCGAAAATATTGTCATCGACGGCAGAATGTCAAAAGTGAAAGCCGATGACGCGCTCGTCAAAACGACGCTGATGGCGCTGACGATCGGTCTCGGTCTGTTGACTTTGCCATTTTCGGGAACGGCGGCGGCGATTGTCGGCATTCCCGGCTTTGCTTTGGGCGTTTTCACAAGCGTTGAAGAATTTAAAGAATATCGGGTCAAAAAAGCGGCTGCCGGAACATCATTTAGCGCGGCGGACGCGATCAGCAATGACGACCCGAGTTTGGTTTGGTTGGTCGTCGGTTTAGCCGGAACCGCGCTTGAAGGTCTGATTTTAGCCAAAACATTTGCATCACTCGCCAAATCCCGATATTTGAAATACGGGATGCCGGAAAAAGAATTTGTCAGAGAAGTTGAAGAAACGATCTTAAAAGAAGCGCCTGATCTTGCTCCGAACAAACTTCAAAAATTACGAAAACTAGTTGCTGACAAAGCCGAACAAGCAGAAGAATTTAAAGCCGGTTTTGATAAAGCCCTCGCAAAATTCAATAAAAAAGAAGTTCCTGACCCGAAAGTCGTGCAACTCAATATGGTGATTTTGCCGATTCCTCCTCACAAGGTTGATGCCGTTCTCGAAATGATCTATTGGGCAATCCGGCGCGGAATTAACAAGGTCGACCAATTTCTGATTGAATCTAAGATTGCGGGGATTGAAAAAACTCTGCTAGAACAAACGTTCGCCAAAGCTCTTGCAAAATTTCAGGGCAAAACCGCACTTTCAAAAAGCGAATATCAAGAATTTGTCCTTGATATGTATAAAGACTTCGGTTATGAAGTAAAGGATATATTCGTTCGTAACAAAGTCACCGGCACCGGCGCACATATGAAAGCATTGAAAAAAGCTGACGGTTCGTTCGAATTTCTGGAATTAGATGGAATGACCACGAACGCTCAGGAAATCATCAGCGATATGAAGGCGGGCGGAAAAGATCTTCAAGTCGGCACCGGAACAGCGGAGAAAGTGTCCGATTTCAGTAAAGTTCGGGGCGTTGAGGCGCCTGTTAAACTACTTTCGGATATTCCGCAATTGAATACAATCTTAACGGATGTTGAAAAAATCCTTGAACCGATTACCGAATTTCGACGAAGCGCGCGGCAAATCAGCGCTGATTTAACTGCCCTCAAAGCCAAAGGCGGAAACGCAACCGATATCGGTCGGCTGGAAAATATGTTGGCGGGCGCGCAGAAAAAACTGTCAGACAATGGCGCGCAATTAATTTCTAAGGCTGATGAATTGGAAAAAGAGGCGTTACTGATTACCGATATTGAGCAAAAAAGAAAATTGTTACAAAGAGCGGAAGCAATTCGCGATCAGGGAAAATTGCTCGGTTATGATATAAAAGTGCAGGATGCTGTTAATCTTCGTTCAAACCTTCGAAAGGCATTGAGAACCGGTGAACTATTCGGCGACAAAGCTGCTTATTATAATGCGCACCACATTTTTCCGGTCGAAATGATCGATGAAAGCCCGGTTCTCAGAAAAGCGATCGAAGGCGGTTTTGAATTCAACGGAACGGCAAACGGAATCAACCTTTCTCAATTCTCAAGTAAATTCAGAACAGAAAATATCATTGTTGAATTTATCGGAGACGGCAAAAAAGCAACTATAACCGTGAATAATAAATTGCTCGGCGAAGTTGAAGTAATTGATAAAGGCGGCGGCATCACCGGTTTTAAGATGGCGGATAAAGAGGTTGGAACTTTATCGTATTCCAAACAAGTAAAAGGCGATGGTCAGATAATCGAAGGCGGAACAATCGAAATTACGGATACTTCCGGAACGATCAAACAGACAGTTCAGGAAAGTCCGTTGGGTTCACACGCCAGCCATCCGAATTACAGCAGTGAGATCAAGAAAAAACTCGATGCGATCGATGCAAAATATCCTTCGGGCATTGATAATCAAAAAGCCGCCGAGGAAGTAACTGCTCTGGCTAAAGAAATTAAGGATAAAATTTTATCGGCAAAAGATACGCCGGGATTCAAAATTGATGATTTATTTAAATAACAACATATGAATTATTATGAATTGTCCTACTCAACCGATTTAAACCTGACCGGTGAGATTCCGCAGGTCAGCAATGTTGAAATTACGGGCAGCAACGAATCCGTTGATAATCTCATGACATATTTTAAGCATCCTGATTTTGAACCGGTTTTGAAAGGCAGAAAAAGGTTGAAGGCACAATTTACCGATTTGATGTCGTGTACGGGATTAAGCACCGGCAAGGGTTTATTGGTCAACGAAAAGTTTTACAAACTTGCTAACCAATATCAATTGCCGGGCTGTAAGGATTATTTATTCGATATTTTTGATGCTTTTTGGGGAAATAATACACAATATCATTATCTTCACATAATCAATTGTAAAGAAATTGCAGGTTTTATTGACTTCACAAGATCTACTTTTTACATCAAGAAAAATGATGACGAAAAAGAATTTATCAAAATTCTTGATTGGGATAATTGGTGGAACAGCAATTTATTGCAAGTTGAAAAAGACGGTCGGATCATCAATGTCGAACAATTATTCATTAACCAAATCGAAATTCAATTTCCCGGCATTTTGAGAATGCCATTTTCTGCGGCGATATTAATTTCACAAAAGTTAAAAGATGAATTGGATAAAAACAAAATTTCTGGGACATCTTTTAAAAAGTCCAATTTAACCGTTTCATCAATTTACGAGAGCAAAATTTGAATGATTAAATGGAAAACCGTACACCAGAATGAACGTCTGTTTCCCTTTTTCACAGGGTTAAAACGTCCATAAAATCAGCTCCCGGCTCACTGCCCGACGGTTTTCAGCCAACATGAATAAGCATTTAATTGCTGATTGTAACTAAATGCATTAATATGGAAGAGTTTTTATCCGACTATCACTGAAACCTTAAGCAGCAATTTTAAACAGACTGACCGTTTGTTTTATGTTCAATAATGAATTTTTAACGTTTGATAAAATTCTATCGAAATTCAGGAATATTTCCCTTAAAGTCGCCAAGCCGTAACGTTAAATGCAATCATTAGAGAATTTAAAACCAGACTATTGAAATAGAATATGAAAATCATTGACTACCTATTTTTTCTTCTGATTTTCGTGAGTTCCGTTTTTTGTCAGGAAACCGAACCGGCTGACCGACCGATTCCGAGAAAGGACAAAAACTCTCAAACCGCGCATTTACAACTTTTAGAAAAAGCTAAACAGGGCGACATTGGCGTTTATTTTTTAGGCGATTCAATCACGCGCCGTTGGGGCACGAACGAACAAAAATACACACTCTTTCTGTCAAATTGGCAGCAAAATTTTTTCGGCTGGAATGCGGGAAATTTCGGATGGGGCGGCGATACGACGCAAAACATTCTCTGGCGGATCGAAAACGGCGAACTCGAAAACGTCAAACCCAAAATCATCGTTTTGCAGGCTGGCACAAACAATGTCGGCAACAAATCTCCCCAAGATAAGGTCGAAGCCAAGTCGAGAGCCGCCGAAATTGCCAAAGGCATCAAGGCTATTTTGGACAGCTGCAGTCAAAAAGCCCCTGATTCCGTAATTGTTCTGATGGCAATTTTCCCACGTAACGACAATCCGGCGGTTTTACCGATCATCAACACGGTCAATAAAAATATCGCAAAATTCTCGGACGGCAAAAAAATCAGATTCTTGAACATTAATAGAAAACTGGCTGACAAAAAAGGAAACCTTTTTGCGGAAATGACCAATTCGGACAAACTGCATCTTGATGTCAAAGGCTATCAGGTCTGGGCGGACGCATTAAAACCGATTTTTCGAAAAGTGCTCGGACCGCCCGCCAAAGAAGATCACGCACCAGCACCAACCGGCGACCCGAGTGCGAACAATAATGATTAAGAAATTCAACCAAATGTTTTTTGAACAAAACCGTTTGCGGTTTGTCAACTTTGCGGCTTTGCATTAAAAACTCTGTTTTAAGTCGATTAGCTTTTATTTTGCCGTTTCCGCCACTTCAAATATTTTGCCTTTGACCGTAAATTTTCCGCTAACAAGGCTCGTCGTTTCGGCATCTGCGCTGCCTGAAA
>JBBQOA010000102.1:0-10692 GCA_038330465.1 Pyrinomonadales bacterium | reverse complement strand
GATTGACTGATAAAAGTGAAAATCACCAAAACCGAAAATCTATCCGCCGACCAAAAACAAAACATTGTCCGGCTTTGGAACGCCGAGTATCCCGCGAAATTACAGCATTCAGGAATTGAATCGTTCGACGAATATCTGAGCACAAAAGCCGATCTTCAACATTATTTGCTGACGGACGAAAACGAAACCATCAAAGGCTGGCTGGCGACTTTTATCCGCGACGAAGAAAAATGGTTTGCTCTGCTGGTTGATGTCACCGAACAAAAAAAAGGCTACGGCACGATGCTTTTGGATAAAGTTAAAGAGTTTGAAAATGAGCTAAACGGTTGGGTGATGGATCATGAAAAAGACGTCAAAGCGAGCGGCGAAATATATTTATCGCCGCTCAGATTTTATCTGAAAAACGAATTTGAGATCTTAAACGAAATCAGACTCGAAACGGAAATAATGTCCGCCGTTAAGATAAAATGGAGTAGATGAGTTATTCGATCAGAAAAGCGACGCTTGAAGACAAATCGGCAATCGAAGTGCTGATCGCCGAATCGGTCAGAGGTTTAAGCCGCAACGTTTATAACGAACGGCAGATCGAACTTTCCATCAAATCGGTTTTCGGCGTCGATACCGAATTGATCACGGATGAAACCTATTTTGTCGTCGAAACGGAGAACAAAATCGTCGGCTGCGGCGGTTGGAGCAAACGCAAAACGCTCTACGGCGCAAGTATTTATTCACAAAGCCGTAATTCAGGTTTGCTTGACCCGCAAACAGACGCGGCAAAAATTCGCGCGTTTTTTATTCATCCCGACTTTGCACGAAAAGGAATCGGCAGATTGATTTTGGAAACGTGCGAAGCGAAAGCCAAAGCGCACGGATTTCGCGCTGCCGAAATGATGGCGACGCTGCCGGGCGTCAAACTTTACGCCGTTTGCGGTTATAGAGGCGATGAAGAGATAAATGTTCCGGTCGGCGAAAATGTCGATATAATCTGTGTCAAAATGAGGAAAGATCTCGAATGAAAAATGTTGCATTCCTGCGCGGCATCAATGTCGGCGGAAAAAACAAAGTCAAAATGGAAACCTTGCGCGAAATTTGCGCCGCACTCGGGTTTGAAAACGTCAAAACCTACATCAACAGCGGCAATATTATTTTTGAAACCGCCGAAACGGGCGATAAAAAAATTGCTGAAAAGATCGAAAGCGCGATCGAAAAAGAATTCGGTTTGCAGATCAAAACGATCGTTCGTTCGATTGCCGAAATCGAACGCATCACTAAAAACAATCCGTTCGACGGGCAATTTGAAAACGACAAAGACTTGCACGTTTTTTTTCTCGACGAAGAAATGCCCGCCGAAAAACGCGAACTGCTGCTCGCCAATAACAACGAACGCGAGCAATTCGCCGTCATCGGTCGCGAAATTTTCTGTCTTTTGCGCATCAGCGTGCTCGACAGTTTGATCGGTAAAGACTACATTGCCAAAAAACTAAAAGTTTCCTCAACCGCGCGAAATTGGCGAACGGTCAACAAGATTTTAGAATTTTGACGAAGCGCCGTCATCGCGGGCGGCAAAGATCGTGAAAGCAATCTCAAAACCGTGTAAAAATCGAGTTGAAAATATAAATTGAAATCTGTTTGAACGCTTTTCAAGCGTTCATTGCCGCCCACGCTGACGGCATTCCAAAAAACTATGTCAATCAGAAGACCTTTTAATTTCAAAAAATGGATCGACGAGCATCGTCATCTCTTAAAACCGCCGGTCGGCAATAAATTGGTTTACGAAGACGCGGAATTTATCGTCCAGGTCGTCGGCGGACCGAATTCGCGCAAGGATTATCATTTTGACGAAGGCGAGGAATTTTTCTACCAGCTCGAAGGCGATATTCTCGTCAAAATTCAGGAAGATGGAAAATCGGTCGATGTGCCGATCAAAGAAGGCGAGATTTTCCTGCTGCCGCCGCGAGTTCCGCACAATCCGATTCGCGGCGCAAACACGGTCGGACTCGTCATCGAACGCCAACGCCGCGACGGTGAAAAAGACGGTCTGATGTGGTTTTGCGAAAACTGTAATACCAAACTCTACGAAGAATATTTTGAACTCGACGACATCACGACACAGTTTCAAGGCGTTTTCAAACGCTTTTACGCGAGCGAAGGTTTGCGAACCTGTTCTAATTGCGAAACCGTAATGCAACCGCCGCCTGTTGTGAGTTAAACCAACTTAGAAACAAAAATATGAACGATAAATATGGAGTATTTATAATTGAATCTCTTAAATTAAGCGACGAACAAGATTATAGGCGTGCCGGGTTGATCCTAAAAGATATTTTGGATTTGTGTAAAATACCTTGCGAATACTTTTACATAAGAACCGCGAAAGAATTGAAAGAAATAATCAATGAATTTGAATTATCCCAATATAGATATTTACATTTTTCTTGTCACGCAAGCGAAACTCAAATTGAATTAACATTTGAGAAACTGTTATTTGTTGAATTTGCAAATTTAACTAAATATCATTTGAATGAAAGGAGAGTTTTTATTTCGGCTTGTAAAGCAAGTAATTTCGAGTTTGTAAAGACACTAATTCCAAGTTCAAAATGCTTTTCGCTCATTGGCTCACCAGATACGATTAATTTTGATAGAGCGGCTATTTTCTGGTCAAGTTTCTATCATTTAATGTATGAAGCAAATGAGAAAAGTATGAAACAGCCAGATATAAAGAAAGTTCTTCAAAAACTTGTCGATTTACACAATAATCCCATAAATTATTATTCCTTCATTCGAGATAATAATAAAGAATTGAAAGAAAATTTAATTCGACCAAATCAAAAGATAAAGACCAGCACGAAAATTGTAGAAGATTGATAACAAAATGGTGACGCTTTTGGATGAATTATCACAACTGATTTCCGTATCTAAAATTGTTGACGTGCATACATCATACATATAACATCTAAATTATGTTCGTTTGGGACGAATCGAAAAGACTAAAAGTTATTGAAGATCATCGAATTGATTTTGCATTGATTCGCGATGTTTTTGAAGACGCTTTTTCGTTTGATTTTGAAGATTACGAACATTCGACTGAAACTGAAATCCGTTGGGGAATTATCGGTCAGACAACTCAATACGGATTGATTGTTTTGATTTATACGATTGTCGAAAAAACGGATGTCAGATTTATTTCGGCTCGTAAGGCTGAAAAATGGATGGTGAAAAAATATGAAGAAAATCGAAGAAGACTTTGACGAATCAATTTTAGATAACGAAGAAGAATTTAATAAGCGTTTCAAGCCGATTGACCGCGCAAAACGCCCGAATTTTGCGATTGACAAAGCACTCAAAGAAACCAAAAACCGCATCACGATTTATCTCGACGCGGATATTGTCGAACATTTCAAAACGCAGGCGGAAAACTCTAAAACTGGTTATCAAACTTTGATCAACCAAACTCTGCGCGAAAAAATTGACGCATCGCAAAATATCAACAAAGCCGATGAACTCATCGAAAAACTTTTGCAGGACAAAACCGCTTTGAGCCGATTAAAAGCCGAATTGGAAACGATTTGATGATTTTCAATATTATTACAAAAACGAAGATTTGCGAAAGTTACATTAATAGGACTTTCGCTTGAGAATTTGTTATCTCTTGAATCTAAAGAAGCTAGCGGAAATGTAGTATTTTAGCTAAGTTGTTATGTTTCAACAACTTACATATTTGTAAGCGAAAGTCCTATAAACAAAAATATGGGTAAAAAACTCACTGTATATATGATAGATGGGACTGAATATGGACCTCGACTTAGTGAAATAGGTAACTGGGTTGGCAAAGCGATTTATAGTCCAAGGTCATCTGTCAATAACATTATCGGCAGACCTGAGTTTGATAATCCCGGAATATACTGCTTGAAAGGTGATCCGACAGATGAGGCTTTCGATGAAAAAATTTATATCGGAGAAGCTGAAAACATTAGAATAAGGTTGAAACAACATCTTATTGACCCGAATAAGGATTTTAAAGAAATTATTTTCTTCATAAGCAAAGATGAGCTTTTAACAAAAACTCAAATAAAATATCTCGAATCAAGATTGGTTCAATTGGCAATTGAAGCTAAAACTGCCGAAATTGAAAATGCCAATTCTCCGGCATTACCGACATTGCACGAAGCAGATATATCAGACATGGAATATTTTTTGGATCAAATAAAATTAATTCTTCCCATAATGGGCTTTGGATTCTTGATCTCTTCGACAATCAAGCGTTCACAAAAAGCAGATTTAAAACAAACAGATCAAAACATACTTAAATTTTTGATTAGAACAAGCAGTTTCAAAGCAAAGATGTATGAATCTGACCAAGGATATATCGTAGAAAAAGGAAGCGAGGCAAAAAAAGAGTTATCTGCATCATGCACTGAAACATATCGAAAGTTAAGAAGAAAATTAATTGAAACGCAAATATTGATAGAAAAAGGAGACAAACTCGAATTTGCTGAAGACGCAATTTTTAGTAGTCCAAGTGCGGCGGCAAATATGATTTTAGGACGAAACTCAAACGGATTCACAGAATGGATTACTGAAAATAATCAAACTTTTAAACAAATACAAGATGAAATAAATGATTAATCAATTACGAAAACCTGATGTTAAAAACCTATTTGTAAAGTAAATGGATACCGATGGCGACACATATCAGATGAATTATCAAAATGTTTTTCCGCGCTGAAGATAAAGGTCGCGGCAGAAAACCGGAGGGATTTCGTAAAATAATGAACCCGATGTATTTATGCTGAAAATCTGGACGAATCACGGCTTTACCGAAAATGACCTAAAAGAGTTTCGCGCCAATCTGGGCGAATACGAACTGTTTATTTTCCCGTCCGCCGAAAACGGTTTGACGGGCGAATCGGCGGAAAGTTTAAAACTTGCCGACATCGCTTTCGGCACGCCCGACGCGGAGGCGGTTTTGAACGCGGAAAATATCAAATGGTTTCACGTCGATCTCGCCGGATATACGCCGTATGACCGCGCGGATTTTAAGGAAAAGTTTCGAGCGCAGGGCAGAATCATGACGAACAGTTCGGCGGTTTATGTCGAACCTTGCGCGCAGCACGTTTTGGCGATGATGATGGCGCTTGCCAGACTTTTGCCCGAATCGCTCGATAATCAGCGCGGCAAAAAAGAATGGCATTACGACGAAACGCGGCAAAGTTCGTATCTGCTGAATGAACAAACCGCGCTAATCTTGGGTTTCGGCACGATCGGACGACGCCTCGCCGAATTGCTCACGCCGCTGAAGTTGAATTTGGTCGGATTTAAACGGACGATCCACGGCGATGAAACGATCAAGACGGTCACCGAAGCGAAACTCGGCGAGGTTTTGCCGCTTGCCGATCACGTTATCAATATTCTGCCCGCCAACGAGCAAACCGTAAATTTTCTCGATTCAAAGCGTTTACAAACATTAAAAAAAGGCGCGCGCCTTTACAATATCGGGCGCGGCACGACGCTCGATCAGGACGCTTTGTTATCAGAATTAAAGAGCGGACGCATCGCCGCCGCTTATTTGGACGTGACCGATCCCGAACCGCTGCCGCCCGCGCATCCGCTTTGGACAACGCCGAATTGTTTTATCACGCCGCATTCGGCGGGCGGTTTTTCGCTCGAAAAAAAACGGCACGTCGAGCATTTTTTGGAAAATCTGCGGCGTTTTGAAAATGGCGCGGCAATGATCGACCGCATTTATTAAAATCAGGAAAAGAAAATGAACAAACAATTGATAATTCCCTTTCAAGTCACGGGTTGGGACGCCGTAAATTATGATGAAACGACCGAAACGCCGGCGCTTTCGCGCGTCACGGTCAAGAAAAGTTTTGACGGCGCGGTCAAGGGCGCAAGTGTCGGCGAATTGCTGATGTGCGCGTCGCCGGACGGTTCGGCAGGTTATACGATCATGGATCGATTCTTCGTTGAGATCGAAGGGCGAACCGGTTCGTTCGTCGCGATCCACGGCGCGACGACTGACGAGATGCGCGCGGTCGGTCGGATCGTCCCAAATTCGGGAACGGACGAGTTACAAGGCATCAGCGGCACCCTCGAATTCAAATCGGATGAAGACGGCAAAAGAATAATTCTCGATTATTCGTTTTCAAATCAGGCTTAAGCTAATGGCGCATCGTGAACGGCACAAGACAAAAAATATCGATTGCCTGCGGGCGGCGGTTTTGGGCGCCAATGACGGCATCGTTTCGACGGCGATTTTGATCGTCGGCGTGGCGGCAACCGCGCTCGTCGGTGCATTTTTCGGAACTAAAGTGTAAAAAAACTTCTAAATTGATTCAATGCTGAAAATTGATATTCACACACATATTTTGCCCCGCGATATTCCGAATTGGAAAGAAAAATTCGGTTACGGCGGATTTATTACGCTCGAACATCACCAGCCGTGCTCTGCGCGAATGCTCAAAGACGACGGACATTTTTTCCGTGAAATTGAAGATAACTGTTGGTCGGCGGAAAAACGCGTCGCCGAATGCGACGCGCAAAACGTCAATGTTCAGGTGATTTCAACGGTTCCCGTGATGTTTTGTTATTGGGCGCGAAGTGCTGACGGCGCGGAAGTTTCAAAGATTTTGAATGACGGAATCGCCGAAATTGTCGCTCAATTTCCGAAACGGTTTATCGGTCTCGGAACCGTTCCGATGCAGGATACACGCCTGGCAATTAAAGAACTCGAAAGATGCAAACAAATCGGTTTGGTCGGCGTCCAGATCGGCTCGAACGTCAATCAATTGAATTTGGGCGATCCGCAGTTTTTCGATTTTTTTAAAGCGTGCGAAGAGCTTTCGATGGCGGTTTTCGTGCATCCGTGGGAAATGATGGGCGAAAATGAGATGCCGAAATACTGGCTGCCGTGGCTCGTCGGGATGCCGGCGGAAACTTCGCGCGCCGTTTGTTCGCTGATCTTTGCGGGCGTTTTGGAAAAGCTCAAAAACCTGCGCATCTGTTTCGCGCACGGCGGCGGCTCGTTTCCCTTTACTTTGGGAAGAATCGAACACGGCTTCGAGGTTCGTCCCGATCTTTGCGCGGTTGATAACAATGTCAATCCGCGCGAATATCTCGGCAAATTCTGGCTTGATTCGCTTGTTCACGATCCGGCGGCACTCGAATATTTGGTCAAGCTCGTCGGCGCCGACCGAATCGCGCTCGGCACCGATTATCCTTTTCCGCTCGGCGAACTCGAACCCGGAAAATTGATCGAATCGTCAAATTTCGATGAAGCGACAAAAGCCGAAATGCTCCACGGCGCGGCACTCGAATGGCTCGATTTGGAAAAAGATCTATTTTTGTGAATGTGATTGCAATCATATTTCCGCCGCGAATTTCGGCATATATTTGAATTATTGGAATTCTCGACGATTTTCAATTTGAGGTTTAATAATGTCAGCTAACGTCTCAGCGATTCAAATAAACAGAAATTTCAAAGTAAAAACGATCGCGCTGCCGATCGAGCACGGTTCGTGGGGATTTGTCTTTGAACCTTTGACGACCGCGCTGCTGATCGCTTTCTCGCCGTCGGCGATCTGGATCGCGCTGCTCGTCGTCGGCGCGTTTCTGACGCGCCAACCGCTCAAAGTTCTGCTTAACGATTGGCGCGCGGGGAGAAATTTGCCGCAAACTTTGGTCGCGCGAAAATTTACACTGATCTACGGCGCGATATTTTCAGTTGGCTTGGCTGGCAGTTTGTTGTTCGTCAAGAGCGACGCTTTTTTGCCTTTTCTCTTGATTTTACCGTTTGCCGCATATCAAATTTACTGCGACGCGTCACGGAAAAGCCGCGAGCTTTTTCCGGAATTGATGAGTGCGGTCGCGATATCTTCGTCGATCGCGGTGATCGCGCTTGCCGATAATTGGACTTTGGCGTCGGCATTTGCGCTCTGGGCGATCTTTGCGGCGCGGCTGATTTCCTCGATTCTTTACGTCAGAAATCGTCTGCGGCTCGAAAAAGGCAAGGAATTTTCCAAGCTCGTGCCGATTCTTTCGCACGTTGCGGCTTTGATCTTGGTCGGGGCTTTGGCTTTTGAAGATTTAAGTCCGCGCTTGACCGTCATAATGTTCGCGGTTTTGCTCGGACGCGCGGCTGTCGGTCTGTCGCCGTACCGCAAAAAGGTCAAAGCGATGAAAATCGGCGTTTGGGAAGTTGTTTACGGCACTTTGACTGCCCTTTCGGTCGTTCTCGGCTTTGCTCTGAAAATATGACAAATCATATTCCGTCAACTATTTACGGTCCGGTCGAGTCGTGGCGTTTGGGTTCTTCGCTCGGCGTCGATCTGTTATGCGTCGATTCGATTTGTTCGTTTGAATGCGCTTATTGCCAGCTCGGGAAGATCAATCATTTAACGACCGGGCGGGAAGTTTTTGTTTCGACCGAACGGGTTTTGGAAGACTTAAAAAATGCTGACTGGCAAAAAGCGGACGTCATCACTTTTTCGGGCAGCGGCGAACCGACGCTCGCCGCAAACCTTGGCGAAGTCATCGAAAAGATCAAAGAAATCACACATAAACCGATCGTCGTGCTAACGAATTCGACTTTGCTCCACGAAAAAGAAGTTCGCCGCGAACTCTCCAAAGCCGATAAAATCTTCTGCAAGCTCGATGCGTGGTCGGACGACGCTTTGCGGCGCGTCAATCATCCGCAAGTCGGAATTTCGCTTGAATCGATCATTGCGGGAATTACCAATTTACGCCGCGAATTCAATGGTTTTCTGGCGATCCAGACAATGATCCTGCGTGTGCCGAACGATTTCGAGATCGGAAAACTCGCCGAAATTCTTGAATTAATTGATCCCGATGAAGTTCAGCTCAATCTGCCGACGCGACCCGTGCCGCACGATTATTTCGTCGAAACACGCGGCAACAATGTCGAATTGACGAAAGAATCTACAAAAATCAAAACTATTTCCAAAGAAAAACTGGAAATCATCCGCCGGAAATTGTCAGAAGCCACAAAACTTCCGATAATTACGAGATAACAAAATTTTATCCGCGCAACGATCCGCAGAAACGATAAAAAAAGTACTGATTTTTGTTTGAAAAATGCGGCAGATCGGTTAACAGATCGGCTTCAAATGGTCTTTGTAAAAAAATTCGCGGTTGAAATCAACTTTTAAATATGCACAACGTCGATATTGAATTGGTCGAAATGTCGCTGGACGTCATTAAATTCGCGATCAATCGCATCACAAATACAAATCCGCAGCTCGGTTTTCCGAAAAGCGCCGCCGAATTACAAACTTTGGTCGGCGAAACCATCACGCCCGAAGGAATTACGGGCGAAAAGGCGTTCGCGCTTTTTCGCGATATTTTGATCAAAGCGAGCGTGCCGATCAATCATCCGCGCCATCTCGCGTTTGTGCCCGCCTCGCCGACGCGCGCCGCCGTGATGTTCGATCTCGTGACCTCGGCGGCAAATGTTCACGGCGCGTTCTGGCTCGAAGGCGCGGGCTGCATCTTTGCCGAAAATCAGGCGATGAAATGGCTCGTGTCGCTAACGGGAATGCCCGCAAAGGCGTTCGGCGTTTTTACGAGCGGCGGCACGGCAGCGAATCTTTCGGCGATGGTCGCGGCGCGTGAAAACTGGCGCACACGCGATAAAACCAAGCAAACGACGCGCGGCATCGTGATTGCGGCGATCTCGGCGCATTCGTCCGTCCGCGCGATGGCAAAAGTGATCGATGTTGACGTAATTTCCGTGCAAACCGAAGACCGTTTCGAAGCCGTGCAGCTTGAAAAAGAAATTGAGAGTTTAACCGCTGAAGAACGAAGCCGGCTGTTCGCCGTGATCGCGACGGGCGGCACGACGAACGCCGGAATCATCGACGATCTGGGCGGCATCGCGAAGATCTGCGAGCGCGAAGATCTCTGGTTTCACGTTGACGCGGCATACGGCGGCGGCGCACTCGCGGCAAGTTCCGTGCGTCCGCTTTTTGCCGGAATCGAACAGGCGGACAGCGTGACGATCGATCCGCATAAATGGCTTTTTTCGCCGTATGACTGCGGTGCGGTGATCTATCGCGATCCGGAAATCGCCAAAGCCGCGCATTCGCAGGAAGGTTCGTACCTCGATATTTTTTCCGACGAAGGCGCGCAGGGCTTTAATCCGGCAGATTATCAAATCCAACTGACGCGCCGCGTGCGCGGTCTGCCGCTCTGGTTTTCGCTCGCGATGCACGGCACAGATCGCTATGAACAAGCAATCGAGCGCGGCATCGAACTCGCAAACATCGCCGGAAAACTGATCACCGAAAACCCGCGCACCGAACTCGTCCGCGCGCCGAGCCTGTCGTGCGTTCTTTTTCGCCGTTTCGATTGGTCGGCGGAAGATTATCGCAATTGGACCTACAAAAATCATAAAGCCGGATTCGCGCTCGTCGCGCCGACCAAAGTCAGAACCGGCAACGAATCTGAAACGGTCGCGCGGTTTTGTTTTATCAATCCGGACACGACCGAAGACGATATCAAAGAGATCTTAGACACAATGAATTAGCTTTTTCTTTGCCACTTGGCGGATTGGCGGGCGGCAAATTTTTGTGCCGCCCATCCGCCCAGGGGGCAAGAAAAAGCTAATTCATTGTGTGGAAGATGTCGTTGGTATCGTCTTCGGTGGTGTGCGGATTGATAGAACAAAACCGCGCG
>JBBQOA010000101.1:0-10720 GCA_038330465.1 Pyrinomonadales bacterium | reverse complement strand
CGTCACGCAAAAGGAAGGATTCAATTTCATTCGAATTGCGGTTTGTGTATTGCGGTCGGCTGGTGAAAACATACTGGACGGCAGGCGCGGGGAAAATAATTCTGACCAATCCGGCGGAGAAAATGAAGGTGACGATGAATGCGACGATAGCGGTGATATTTTTTGTATTGCTCATAAATTCTAAAAACCTCTCTCTTATTATGTCTTAATTTTTTCAAAAAGGAAACATTTTTTTGACGAAATTTTGAATGAAGTTTGCTAAAGTTTATTTTGATGAAGCCACAAGACTTAATTCGCAAGAAACGTGACGGAGCTCGATTTTCGGTTGAAGAGATCGGCGCTTTTATTACGGGCGTGTGCGACGGCAGCTGGGCAGATTACCAGATTACCGCGCTCGTGATGGCGATGTTTATTCACGGTTTAAACCAAAAAGAGCAAAACGCGCTTGTCAAATCAATGCTCGAATCAGGTGAAGTTTTGGATTTTTCTGACATCGACGCACCCATCGCCGACAAACATTCGACCGGCGGCGTCGGCGATAAAACTTCTCTGATAATCGCACCGCTCGCGGCGGCGTGCGGCGTTGCCGTGCCGATGATCTCGGGGCGCGGACTCGGGCACACGGGCGGAACGCTCGATAAACTCGAATCGATCGAAGGCTATAACGTGCGGCTTTCAAAATCGCAGATCAAACAAACCATCAAAAAATGCGGCTTCGCGCTCGCCGGACAAACAAAAAAGATCGTGCCTGCCGACCGCAAGCTTTACGCCTTGCGCGACGCGGCTTCGATGGTCGAATCGGTGCCGCTGATCGTTGCTTCGATCATGTCGAAAAAACTCGCCGAAGGTTTGGACGCGCTTGTTTTAGACGTCAAAACAGGGACGGGCGCGTTTATGGAAAACAAATGGGACGCGCGCGAACTTGCCAACGCGCTCGTTAAAACGGGGAATAATTTCGGCGTCCGCACCGAAGCCGTGATCACCGATATGAATCAGCCGCTCGGAAAATATGTCGGCAACGCGCTTGAAGTTTACGAATGCGTCCGCATTATGCGCGGCGAAATCGACGAAGCGATGCAGCCCGTTCTCGACCTTTCGATCGAGCTGACGGCGCGGATGCTCGTTTTAACGGGAATCGCGAAAACTCTCGAAGAAGCCGCCGCGATTTGTCTGGAAAAAATTTGGGACGGCGCGGCGCTCGAAAAATTCAAACAAAACATCGAATTGCAAAAAGGAAATCCGCGCATCTGCGAAAAACCCGAAATGCTTTTGGAGAAAAAGATTCTGCAAATTCCTTTGACCGCCGAAAAAGACGGTTTTATTTCCGAAGTCAACGCGAAAGCCGTCGGCGAAGCGGTTTGCGCGCTCGGCGGCGGACGCGTGCAGGTCAAAGACACGATCGATTACGCGGTCGGTTTCTCTGGCACGAAAAAACTCGGCGACAAGGTGCAAAAAGGCGAAAGTCTCGGAACGATTTTTTGCCGCACCGAAAATCAAGCGCGGCAAATTAGCGAAAAACTGGGAAATGCGTATAAAATAGGCGAGGAAAAACCGCCAACATCGGAACTTATCAAAGAAGTTATTGTGTAAATCGTTATGAAAAAATTCCTCAGATTTTATTTGCCGTTGCTAATTGCAGTTCTTGCGTTCGGTTTTTTTACATTGCGCTATTTGAATGAAAATCATGAGAATGTCTTAAAATGTCTGGTCGGTGAGGGAAAAGTAATTTCTCCGGCAAAAAAGGCGGTTATCAAACTCGATGGCGTCGAATTGTCTGACGCCAAAATCTTCGAAACGGAAGAGAGCTTTTATCTGGTGATGGAATCGGTCAAAGATTTCGATTTGTTGATACTTGTTAAGTCCAAAAATGATGTTATTTTACCTGACAGCGGTTGCCGGGAAGTAATTTTTTCAAAATATTTATTTTTAGCCGATTGTGCCAAAGGCTATTTTTATTCAGATACGGCAATAGGTGACGGCTTCGATACGCAACTTAAAAGGTCTGAATCAAATATCAGTTTTGTGGTTCCGAATCATAAGATCGAAATTATTTTCAAAGGTGAATGATGCGAACATTGTTAATTTTTCTTGCAGTTTTTATTTTAGCGCTCAGTGTTTCTTCCTGCGGTTCGCGGATCGAAGCGCAAAAACAATGTCAGATCAAGGTCGGCATTGTTTTTGACATCGGCGGGAAAAACGACCGCTCGTTCAACGCGGCGGCGTGGGACGGTGTGCGGCGTGCCGAAAAGGATTTGCCGATCTGTCTGTACGACGTCGAGCCGGGCAATCCGACCTCGATCGAACCGGCGATGCGCGCCTTTGCCGAAAAGAATTTCGATCTGATCATCGGCGTCGGTTTCGCGCAAGGTCCGATCATGGCAAAGGTCGCAAGCGATTACCCGAACATCAAATTTGCGATCATTGACGGCGTGATCATGGAAGACGACGGTAAAACGCCGAAAAAGAATGTTGCGTCGCTTGTTTTTCGCGAACACGAAGGCTCGTATCTGGTCGGGATGATCGCCGCGTCGAAATCGAAATCGGGCGTTCTCGGTTTTGTCGGCGGGATGGATATTCCGCTCATTCATAAATTTGAAACCGGTTACGAAGAAGGCGCGCGGTCGGTAAATCCGAATATCAAGGTTATTGACAATTACGTCGGCGTGACCGATACGGCGTGGAACAATCCGGGCAAAGGCAAGGAACTCGCGCTCTCGCAGATCGGGCAAGGCGCGGACGTGATCTTTACTGCCGCCGGAAATTCGGGACTCGGCGCGTTCGACGCGGTCGAGCAATACGGCAAAAACGCACAGGGCGAAGCCAATAAATTCGTGATCGGTGTCGACTCGAACCAAAACGGACAAAAGCCCGGATTCGTCCTGACCTCGATGGTCAAACGCGTTGATAACGCGGTTTATGATGTTGTCAAAGAAGTTCTCAGCGGAAAATTCGAAGGCGGTTTCCACGTTTTCGGACTCGACAAAGACGGCGTTGCTTTTTCAATGGACGAAAACAACAAAGGCTTAATCCCCGACGACGTTTTGAAAAAAGTTGAGGATGCCAAACAGAAAATCATCAATGGCGAAATCAAGGTGACGGACGCGATGGCGAAATAATGGTATTTGGTTTTCTGCTATTGGTTTTTGAAAGTTCCCAATGAAAAAGACTCACTTTGAAAATCTTTAAGTTTATCAATTGGCTGAAAAATTAGCCGATGAAATTTGGAAAATAGTTATAACTTGGGACGCTTTAGCCAAAACACGGTCGGAGCGCAAATAATCAGATCAGCCGACTGCATCGGCGCAAACTTAGCCGAAGGAAAGGGGCGCGGAATCAATCAGGATTACAGGCGATTTATCAAAATATCTCGGTGTTCTTTATATGAAACACGGCATTGGCTGAGAAGATCATTTAAGAGAGAATTGCTATCAAAAGATGAGTCCATTAATTGATGAATTAACCCCAAAACTAAACGCTTATTTGCGGTCAATCGGCACGTTTGAAATAAAAGGCGAGGGAGAAATTTAACAAAAACCAAAAACCTAAAACCATTTTTATGCTCGAACTCAAAAACATAACCAAAACATTCGGCAACGTGATTGCCAACAACGACGTTTCGATCAAGATCGAAAACGGCACGATCCACGCGATCGTCGGTGAAAACGGCGCGGGAAAATCGACGATCATGCGGATCGCTTACGGTTTTTACAAAGCCGATTCGGGCGAGATTTTGGTTGACGGAAAACCCGTTTCGATCAAAACGCCGCAGGACGCGATCAACCTCGGGATCGGTATGGTTCATCAGCATTTTATGTTGGTCGATACGATGAGCGTCGGCGAAAATATCATTCTTGGCGCGGAAGGCGGAAATCCGGCGAGCATCGACTGGAAAAAAGCGAACGCCGATGTGCTTGCATTATCGAATGAATTGCGTTTAGGTGTGAATCCAAAGGCTTTGATCGAAGATCTCTCGGTCGGCGCGCAGCAGCGCGTCGAGCTTCTCAAGGCGCTTTACCGCAAAGCCGAATTACTGATTTTGGATGAACCGACCGCCGTTCTGACGCCGCAGGAAGTCGAAGATTTTTTTGGTATTTTGCGCCAAATGCGCGAACAGGGCAAAACGATCGTCATCATCACGCACAAGCTCGACGAAGTTTTGGCGATTTCCGACGACGTTACCGTGATGCGCGACGGACGCGTGGTCGGCAACGTTAAAACTGCGGAAACGAATGCCAAAGAATTGGCACGAATGATCGTCGGACGCGATGTCTTGCTGCGCGTCGAAAAAACTGACGCCAAGCCTCTCGAAGATGTTTTGAACGTCGAAAATTTATCCGTCAAAGGCAAACACGGCGAGGCGTTAAAAAGCGTTTCATTCAATGTTCGCGCTGGCGAGATCGTCGGCATCGCGGGCATCGAAGGCAACGGACAAACCGAATTGATCGAAGCCATCGCCGGTTTGATCCCGATCCAGGAAGGTTCGATCCGGCTGCGCGGCAAAGAAATTTCAAATCTTCCGGTCCGCCGCCGAACCGAACTCGGCATCGCGCATATTCCCGAAGACCGCCAAAAACGCGGACTTTTGCTCGAATCCGATCTCGAAGAAAACGCTATTTTGGGCGTTCATTATCGTGCGCCGGTCGCGGTAAACGGATTTTTGAATTCGGCGGTGATCGAAAAATTGACAAAGGAAATCATCGAAAATTTCGATGTCCGTCCGCCGAATCCCGAACTGGCGGCAAAATCTCTCTCGGGCGGCAATCAGCAAAAACTGATCATCGGCAGGGAATTTGAACTCAATCCGAAACTGCTGCTCGTCTCGCAACCGACACGCGGCGTTGACATCGGCGCGATTGAATTTATTCATCGCAAATTGATCGCTTTGCGCGATGCGGGCGGCGCGGTACTTCTCGTTTCCGCCGAACTCGAAGAAGTGACCGCGCTCGCCGACCGGTTGCTGGTGATTCACAACGGCAAATTCGTTGGCGAAGTCGATCCGAAAATCACTTCAAAGGAAGATATCGGTTGTTTGATGACGGGAATTGTTGCCGAATCAGCGAAGGCGGGTTCACAATAAGCATTTCTGCAATTCATCTGACAACTTTACAAATTCGCCGCCGCCTCTGTCGGCGAATTGAATAATTTCTTCATTCGCTCGATCGCGGTGTGCAGATTTTCGATCGCGGTCGCGTAGGAAAGGCGCAAAAAACCTTCCGCGCCGAATGCCGCGCCGTCGGTCGTGACGACCTGCGCTTCGGTTAATAGATGATCGGCAACGTCCGCCGAAACTTTGAATTTTTCGCCCAATAACCCGCGAACGTCGAGAAACGCGTAAAACGCGCCTTCGGGCATCGCGCATTTGAGATTGTCGATCTCATTGAGCGCGGGAATAAACCAATCGCGGCGGCGTTTGTATTCGGCGAGCATTGCGGCAACCGCCGCCATCGATTCTTCGCGGCGTTCGAGCGCGCGGGCGCAGGCGTATTGAACAAAACTTGTCGGATGTGTTGCCGAATGACTTTGCAGTTTGATCATTTCTTTCGTCCACGCTTCGTTCGCGATCGTGTAGCCGATCCGCCAGCCGGTCATCGCGTAGGTTTTCGAGAACGAACCGGCGACGCAGACAAACCGCCGCAATTCTTCGGGCAAAACCGCCGCCGTGAAAACTTCCGCCGGCGGATAAACAAAAAACAAATAACATTCGTCGGTGATCACGTAAATTTCGCGTTCCGCGCAGACTTCGATGATCCTTCGCATCTCGTCTGCCGGGACGACGCGACCCGACGGATTGCTCGGCGAATTGACGATCAAAAGCTTCGTTTTGTCGGTGATCGCCGCTTTGACCTGTTCGGCGGTCAAAATAAAATCGGTTTCTTCGGTTTCGATAAAAACGTTGTTCGCGCCCGTAAAATTGACGATCTCGGGAAATGTCACCCAGTAAGGTTTCGGGACAAGAACGTCGTCGCCCTTGCCGACGAGCGTGCAGATAGCGTTAAAAAGCGCCTGTTTGCCGCCGCACGCCGCCGCAATTTCCTTGGGCGAAACCGAAGCGCCGAATTGTGCCTGATAAAATCCGGCGACCGCTTCGATAAACGGTTTCATGCCGGCGGCGGCAGTATATTTCGTGATGTTTTTGTGCAATCCTTCGATCGCCAGTTCTTTGATAAATTCGGGCGTCGTAAAATCTGGTTCGCCGACGGTCAGATCGATCACGTCAAAACCTTGCTCGCGCAAATTGGCGGCGGCTTGCATCGCTTTGAACGTCGAAGACGTTTGCATACGGGCGGCAGCTTCGGAAACAGGAAATGGTATCATAACTAAAAATAGATAACGGAAAATTATAAGACGAGATCATTATCCATTATCCGACATTCATTATCAACTACTGAAGTTTTTCACGCATCTTTGCTTCGACGAGCGCCGGAACAAGTCCTTCGACGCGCCCGCCGAGCGTGAAAACCTGTTTCATCAGATTTGACGAAACATAAGAATATTCTTCCGCCGCCATCAGAAAAACCGTCTCGATCCCGGGTTCGAGCCGGCGATTCATCAGCGCCATCCGGAGTTCGTATTCGTAATCGGAAACGGCGCGAATTCCGCGGACGATCGCCGTCGCTCCTTTTTTCTTGGCAAAATCAGCCGTCAAACCCGAAAAGCTGTCAACGATCAACTCACATTTGCCGTTTTTGATCTGCGGCAGAATTTCGCGAATCAGCGAGCATCGTTCCTCGACGGAAAACATCGGTTTTTTGTCAGGATTATTCAAAACGGCGATGACGATCTCGTCAAACAGCGGCAAACTGCGCTTGATAATATCGAGATGACCATTGGTTAAAGGGTCAAATGAACCGGGAAATATTGCACGGCGTAAATTCATTTATCATTTATCATTGAACATTTATCGATTTATGAAAAGATAATAAATGAAATTTGATAAATGATAAATGTCAGAATTTGGTTTCAAGCAATTTTTTCGCTTTTTCGACGGTTTCCTTATATTCGGGCAGATAATCGGGATTCGGCTTCATTTTCAGTATAAATTCGAGTTGCTTTTTCGCCTCGTCTTTTTTTCCGACGGCGAGATAGGCTTCGGCGAGATGTAGGTGAAGATAGCTGTTATCATCTTCGATCTTCAGACCTTTTTCGAGATATTCAACCGCTTTTTCGGGTTTTCCGCCCAAACCCAACATTCCGGAAGTTTCCATTTCGACCTGCGCGAGCGCGTCAAAAGCACTCGCGTTCTGATATTTCGGGTCGATTTCGATGACCTTGTTCATCGCTTCTTTGATGTCGTCAATTGATTTGACGCCAACCGTCACCGGACTTATTTTTGCCTGTTCGCCAAGATTGGCGCCGTACCAAAAATAACCGTCCGGCTTGTTCGGCTCAACCCGCGAAGCGATCCTGCCGGCTTGCGCGCCGTCTTCAAAAGCTTTATCGCGTTCTTTTTCGTCGCCCAATTGTTTGCCGAAGAAATAATTGTATTTGGCGAACTTCCATTCGACCTCGTAATTTCGCTGATCCGGGTTGCGCACGGCAGCCAGCGATTTGACGGCTTCGCGTAATTTTGCTAGGTCGCCGCGCTCCGCAAACAGCGCATCGCATTTGACAACGGTGTCGTTGATTGTGGCGGCACTGGCGGGCGGCGTCAGGGCTTCGGTTTCGACCTTTTTCGCGCAGGAATCGAAAAGAAACACGATCAAACCGATTGTAATAAAACTGTAAATATGTTTTCTCATCATCGGGTAAATTACCAAAAATCGGTAAAATAAGTTATATTTTTATATTTCGTTACTGAACGACTATTCATTTTAATTCATATTGTAATTTTAGCGAAACCAAAAATGAGCAAAAGAAACTGCGCGGCGGCGTTTTACGATCTCGAAGGTACTCTCGTGAGCACGAATCTTGTGCATACGCTCGGATTTTACGCACAGCGCCAGCAAGGACTCTGGCAAACCTTTAAGATGAGTGCGGGAACGGTCGCGAAACTACCGTTTTTCGGGCTCACCGATCTTTATTCGCGCAATGTTTTCAACGAGGTTTTTTTCCGCAGTTACAAAGGTTTATCGGAAGATCGTCTGCGGTTTTTCTCCGAAGAACTTTTTGAAGAAGTCCTGAAACCGGCGGTTTTTCCCGGCACTTTTGAACTTATCAAAACATCGAAAAAGATCGGTCAGCGGCAAGTTGTTCTAACGGGCGCGCTCGATTTTACGGTCGCCCGTTTGATGGAATATCTCGAGATCGACGATTTTGTCGCAAATCGCCTCGAATTCGTCAACGGTTACGCGACCGGCAGGATTTTGCCGCCCGTGATGGCATCGGCGACCAAAGCGAAATGGATGCGTGAATATGCCGAGCGCGAAAACATCAATTTGAGCGAATCTTATTCGTATTCCGACTCGATTTCCGACTTGCCGATGCTCTCGATCGTCGGTCATCCGGTCGCCGTCAATCCCGATTTTCGACTCAAACAAACGGCGACGCAGCACGATTGGGCGATTCTCGATTTAAAGTGATTTTGCTATAATGGCTACGTAGCTAAGTAGTTAAAAGCGAGGTGGAAAAATGTCGCACACGGTCAAAGACGCGAAGAATAATTTGAGCAGTTTAATTCGGCTCGCGGAAAAAGGCGAACCCCAGATAATTCGCCGAAACGATACGGAAGTGGCGGTTGTCGTTTCGATTTCCGAATGGAAAAAGTTGAACGGTAAAAAGGAAAGTTTGGTTGAATTTTTAAGAGAAAGTCCGCTCGAAGAAATAATTCCATATCTTGAAAGAAACGATGATCCCGTGCGCGAGGTGTCATTTGAATGAAGTTTTTGCTCGATACAAATATCATTTCCGAACCGAAACAAAAAAAGCCGCATGAAAAAGTTCTTGAATGGCTCGACGCGCAGGATGAATCGAAACTGTTTTTAAGCGTTTTAACCGTCGGCGAAATTCGCAAAGGAATTGCGCGGCTCGAATCGGGCAGAAAGAAAGCCGCGCTCGAAAATTGGCTGGAACAGTTACGAGTAAGATTTTCGCGCCGGATTTTGTCTTTGTCTGAAAAGACTTTTTTAGTTTGGGGCAAAATGTGCGGCGAATTTGAGAATAAAGGCATCGTTCGTTCCGCACTCGATTCGCTTCTAGAAGCGACCGCGCTCGAACACGATTTAATTTTAGTAACGCGTAACGTCAAAAACTTTCAAAATTCACAGGTCACGATTTTGAATCCTTGGGATGACTGATGAGGAAGATTGAACCGACAAATTTAGAGCAGGCAAAAATTTTAATTCGCCGTTTGCCGTTGAAAGATTTCGATGGATTACGCGAACTGATTGAGGTGGAATTGATTAATAGACGCAATGTGGACGAAGGGAAAATTACTCCCGAACGAGCGTTAGAAGTATTGCGATATTTTCACGATGATTTTTACAACGAAGAAAAAGAGGATTATTCGCAAAAAGAAGTGAGAAATGCTTTGCTTTGGATTCTGACAAATTACGAGGAACAGCAAAAATCATTGGCAGATAAGGCTGACTCGACCGCGTGAAACTTGGGCTGATTGATTACGAAGGCAAACTGCTTTTGAGTGCTTACGGTGAATAAATAAAAGTATGAATGAAAAAGAAAAAGCCATAAAGTCTTTGGAATTATTTAATGAAAAAGCAGATGAGTTACTTTCTTCAACTTTTGCTAAAAAGATGATGGAGGGAGAAACAGGAGTAAATTTGCATTGGAACTGGGAAACAGAAGAAGAAATTACGAATTTTGAAAGAAAGGGTCCAGATACAGAAAATATCAAAGCCTTTGTATTAGACTATCGGTTTTTTATTCAAAACAATGACAAAACCTCTTTTGGAAATATGAAGAAACTCTATTCCTCAAATTTACTAAGCGCAAAATTTGAAAGTCGCTTTGATTCGGGTAGAGATGCCTTGAACAACTACTTGGATACTCACAGCGGGTTTCAATTTGATTATAATGGGGAAATCTTAACTCGGCGGAAAATTATTGATACTTTTATTTTTGGTGGATTATCGCATTTCAATGAAGACAAAGAAAAATTATTCAAAGAGTGGCGAAGCATACCTCCCTTTTTTCCTATGATTCAAAATGAATTTGTTTATTCATTGGCTAAGATTCTTGATGTAATTGCTTTTGTAAAAGACTTAAATTTAGAGGCAATAGAAGAACTCAAAAAATAATTAAAATAAAATATGGCATTGCAATTACGCAGAAAAACACACGAATCAATCATCTACATTGACAAAGACAGCGCGCCGCGCATTATGCCGTTTGGCGAGGATTTTATTATTAACGATTTGCCGGTCGGGACGCGGGTGATTTATCCGAATCCGCCGATTAAAGGTTTGCCGAATCGGGAGGCGGCGATTCGTTATGCGGTGAATCATCCGATTGACGCGAAACCGCTTTACGCGCAGCTTGAGCCGGGAATGCGCGTGACGATTGCGATGGACGATATTTCGTTGCCGTTGCCGCCGATGCAAACGCCGGATTTGCGCCAGACGATGCTCGAAGTCGTGCTGGATTTGTGCGCGGCGAACGGCGTGGACGACGTGCATTTGATTATCGCCAACAGCTTGCACCGCAAAATGACGGCGTGGGAAATGGAGCGAATGGTCGGCTCGACGATTTTCAACGAATTTTATCCTGACCGTTATTACAATCACGACGCGGAAGACGACGAAAATCTGATTAACATCGGACAAAC
>JBBQOA010000100.1:0-10784 GCA_038330465.1 Pyrinomonadales bacterium | reverse complement strand
AAAAATGTTTTTAAAGTGTTCGGGTCAATGACTTCAGATAAAGAATGTTGAACGAATTTTTCTTCCAAGTCAAGATTTGGCAAGACCTTTTCCGCCGAAAAATACTTTTGGAGAATTTTCGTCAAATCTTTTTTCGTCACGGGTTTGTGGAAATAATCGTCCATTCCTGTCCGCAGGCAGTTTTCACGTTCGGTTTCGGCAGAAAATGCCGTCAGCGCGATAATTGTCGGGCGATTGTTTTTTTCGCGCCGGCGAATCGTTTCGGTTGCCGCTAAACCGTCCATCTCCGGCATTTGGCAATCCATCAAGATCAAATCAAAATCCGTTTCGACGCATTTTTTAACGGCTTCCGCGCCGTTGTTGGCAAACTCGGCTTCGTAACCGAGTTGTTCAAGAAGTTTACTGGTCACTTCGCGGTTTACTTCGTCGTCTTCGGCGATCAGGATTTTCAATGCGCCGGCGGCGTGCCGCGTGCCAAGTCTTTTTTCGCTTTTGTCTGCGGCAAGATTTGCCTTATCTTCAGCTTCTGTTTTGCCTTCATCTAAGATCGGCAGCCGGAAACTTGCGACCGGCGCCAACCGAACCGTGAACCAAAAGCGTGAACCTTTCCCGACCTCGCTTTCGACGCCGATTTCGCCGCTCATCAGCTCGACGATTTCCCGGCAAATTGCCAAACCGAGACCTGTTCCGCCGAAAAGCCGCGTTGTTGAAATATCGGCTTGTGTAAAGGGCTGAAAAAGTCTTGTTTTTTGCGTTTCATCGATCCCGATGCCCGTATCCGAAACTTCGAAACGCAAAATATTTTGGGATTCAACCGCTGCCGATCTTGTAACTTTTAAATGAATTTCGCCCGTTTCGGTAAATTTGACGGCATTGTTCAAGAGATTATTCAAAACTTGCCGCAGACGATTGGCGTCGCCACGAAAATGTTTCGGGATTTCTTTATCGATCGTTAAATCGAGCCGCAGATTCTTTTTATTTGCCGAAATTTTGAATAAATTGATGGTTTCTTCGAGCAGGACGAGTAAGTTAAAATCAATCGTTTCAAGCGTCAGCTTGCCGGCTTCGATCTTCGAAAAATCGAGAATATCGTTAACCGTTTCCATCAATAGATCGACGCTTTTTTGAAGCATCTGCAAATATTTTCGCTGCTCGCCGGTTAGTTTTGTGTCAAGCAAAAGATTTGCCGTGCCGACAATTCCGCTCAGCGGCGTGCGGATCTCGTGGCTCATATTGGCAAGAAACGCGGCTTTCGTGCGGGCGGCTTCAAGTGCCGCGTCACGCGCTTCGGAAACCGCCGCTTCAATGTCGCGGCGTTCGGTGATATCCTGAAAAGTCACGACCACTCCGCCGATCGCCGCATCTTCAAACATTGGCGAACAAACATATTCAACTAAAAAAGTGCTGCCGTCCGCCCGAAAAAAAGTTTCCGCGTTGATATGCGAAGCGGCGCCTTCGGTCAATGCAAATTGAATCGGACAAATTGCCAATTCTTCATCGGAAAGAGTTTTGTCGCGCCGAAAAAAAACGATGTCGTAGCTTTGACCGATCAGATCGGCGTTTTTGTACCCGAGCAATTTGGCGGCGGAATGGTTGGCAAACCTCAGCTTTCGTGCCGCGTCGATGACGCAGACACCTTCGGACAAAGATTGCAAAATTAAATCGTTGTCAATATTTTCGAGCTTTTCGATTTTGGATTGTTTCCCCTGCGACATAACCTTTTGTTTCAAAGATAACGGTTTTTTACCATAAAAGAAAAGCGAGACGAAAATCGCCTCGCTGCTGTAACATTGCTCAGTCTCGAAGGGTCCTGACGAGACTGAGCCTGCGAAACAGAGGCTACCCCTTTCCTATGTTTCACATTTTCAAGCAAATTGTGAACTGAGTTTTCAGCGCACAATTTGTAGCCTTACTAAAATCCTTCAAAATCCCAGCAAAACTACAAACCCTTTTATGTATTTGTATTAGTAAGTAAAGACAGCAAAGACGCTTCCTCTTTTGAATTCTTCTGCCCCCAAAAAAAATCTTCAGACAGAAACGTCTTGTGCTGCTTATTACTAATACAAGTATTGTGCCAAACCTGACCAATCGCTATAAAAAATTATATTTACTGCCTTTTCAATAATTTACGGACATCTTCATTAATTTTCAGAATTTATGTAAAACCTGCAAATCAGACATTTTGTCTGACATAATGTTCACAACCTGACATTTTGTCAGTTACTTGTCTCGTAATCGTTCAACTTTCGATAAAGCGTCCGCGAAGTTATGCCCAAAATAACCGCCGTTTTTTCGCGGTGTCCGCCGTTGTCGCGCAAAACTTTCAGAATATGCGTTTTTTCCAGTTCGGCAAGCGATAAAGGCGCGGATTGCGGCGTTGAAAGCATTGCTTCGGGCGCAAAGTCCGGACCTTCCAATCCGTAAATCTCATCGATCAGATCGGTCGGCGAAAGGACCGCCGAGCGCTCCAGCGTGTTTCGGAGTTCGCGGATATTTCCCTGCCACGAATAATTTTTTATCTGCTTTTTAGCATTTTCCGAAAGCTCGAGCCGCGGACGTTTGAAGCGGGTGCGGAGTTTTTCGAGGAAAAAGTCAGTTAGTGCGGGAATATCCGCGGTTCTTTCGCGCAACGGCGGCAATTGAAAGGTAATAACATTGAGCCGATAAAAGAGATCCGTCCGAAACCCGCCCGTCCGAACTTGATCGGACAAGTTTTTATTGGTGGCGGCAATGATGCGCACGTCAGATTGCCGGTCGCGGGTCGCGCCGACGCGCCGAAAATTTCCGTTTTCGAGAAAATGAAGCAGTTTAACCTGCATCGTCGAGGGCATTTCGCCGATTTCGTCGAGAAAAAGCGTCGAACCGTCGGCGGCTTCGATGAGACCGATCTTTTGTGACGTCGCGCCTGTGAACGAACCTTTTTCGTGTCCGAAAAATTCCGATTCGAACAAATTTTCGGGCAACGCGCCGCAATTGACCGAGACGAGCGGCAAATCCGCCCGCGGACTGAACGAATGAATCCAACGCGCCAAAACATCTTTGCCCGTCCCGGATTCGCCCGTGATCAAAACGGTCGTGTCGAGTCCGGCAACGGTTTCGGCTTGCCCGAAGAGCTGTTTCATCGCCGCGCTTTTGTGAACGGGTTCAATGACAAGATTTTTGTTTTGCTGGCGAACGACGACGCGAAAACGTTCGTTTTCCCGGACGAGCAGCCGTTTTTCGACCGCTTTGCGGATAAATGTTTCAACTTCGTCCGGATTTGCGGGTTTGGTGATGTAATCGATCGCGCCGCGCCGCATCGCTTCGAGACCGGTTTGCAGGGATTTATCAGCCGTCAGCATGATCACTTCGGGCGCGTTTTCCGTTTGCCGAATGGCGGGTAAGATTTCGATGCCCGAAATATCGGGAAGATCGACGTCTAACAGCACGACATCGAAATCTTCTTCTTTGAGCCTTCTCAACACTGATTTTGCATTATCAGTGGTCGAGAATTCCAAATCATCAGCCGTCATTTGCGAAGGCAGGAGCCGCCGCAAAACCGGGTCGTCATCGGCAAGCAAAATTTTTATCTTTTGCTTCATATTTTTATTCGATTCGGGGCAGATTTGAATCAGCCGAAGATGTGTTCGACAACTGACGATTTGAATTGTCCTACCGAAAAGACGTTTCGTCAACAGAGAATTCTTTTTCCTCAGTTATCGCCGGACAAATTTCTTAAAATTTCTGCAAAAGCGGCTGAAAAATGCCGGCTTTTTCTAATTTCTCGATCCGCTCCGCGAGATTTTCGACCTTGCCCGAACCGTATTCGGTTTCTAAGGTCATCCGAATTTCGTCCGCCGTTTTGTCCTGCAAAAGATTCTCCAAAATCAAGAGATCCGTATCGTCGAAATCCGCGACGCCGAGCGCGTTCGGAATATTCTGTCCCAAAACGCGGGTCTGCGCCAGATCGAACGTCCAATCGAGAACTTTATCGAGCGGCTCTTTATCGGGAAAACGCTCTTTAACAAGCGAAAAAATTCGTTCTCTGCCTTCGACGTTCATCAGCAAGGCAAGAAAAAATCGATGTTCCGGTTCGGTCACAAAACTTCTCTGGCGGAGAATTTGGTCGAGTTTTTCAAGATGCGCGAAAACCTGCGGAAAAACATTCGCCCGTTCGCCGTGTCTTTCCCTGACGATCTCCATAAAAGCGTCAAACCGCGTCTGCGGCGTCGAAAGATTAAAAAGCAGATCGATCTGATTCGATTGCAGATAACCGCGCAGCGTCGAAAGAATATGAAAGGTCGTCTGAAAATCGGCGATCCGCAGCCAATCGCCGATAAATTCGTCGGTGCGCGGATATTTCGAGCGGATCATCGCCGTCACGCACTGCATTTTTTTGGTCGTGTTCGCTTCTTCAAAAAACGGATCGATCGCCAAATGCGGCTTAAAGTAAGAAAACTGCGGCATGTGAAGCGGACTTTTATGCGTCCGCACGACGATCGTCGCCGACGGCTGTTCGAGATGAAAAAGTCCGTGAATATATGCTCGTCCGGGCTCGATCGTCTGGACGTCGCCAACCGTCAAAAGCTCGCACAATTTGAGATTCATATTACCGATCTCGGTAAAAACATTGAGGCTTTCGCTGCGCTCGAATTCATACCAACTGTGAATGCTCGAACCCATCATCACCTGAAACGCGCCGCAGAACGAATGCTGATGGATCGCCGTCGTGCCTTCGAGCCAGAAATAAACATCGATGTGAAAACGCGGTGAATTGTAGATCGTGATCGGCGGATCGCCGAATCTGCCGGGCAGATCTTTTTGATCGGGCAAAACGGTCTGCTGCATCGTCCATTCGATCACTTCCCAGGCGGAAAGCTCGGCGGGAATGTTCGCCGACTTTAAGGCATTGGCAGCAATTTCGGGAAAAAGCGCTTCATCATAATTTTGATCGCGCCAGAGAACCTCGACCTCTGCGCCGAGCTTGTTAAATAATTCCATAAAAATAGTTTAGCTGTTTCAATTAAAACTGGTCGGAGGTGACGGCGGCGCAACGAATGATTTTTCTTCAGGTATTTTTGAAAGATATCGCAAAATAAGCATTCCTGCCGCAACGCTTAAAACCATACAAATCATACTTATGGTAATTACCGGAATTTCTTCCTGTATTTGTCCTGGCGAGATTCCGCTTACTGACATTGCAATGGCAATGATAATTACAATTAAAATAGGCAATATTATTTGTACGCCGAAGCCGATGGCAAAGGTAATCAGTGCCCAACCAATTGCATTTCGTTCATAATCTTTCGCAGTTTTATACGCAAATACCGTAAATATAATTATGATTGAAAACCCTAAAATCGAAAGCAGCATTTATAAGGACACCCCGCAAATTTATTTAAATTGAACAACAACTTGATTTTCGCTTTGTTATCTTATAAAAGCAAATAACTTTCAAATTTTCGGTGCGACGCGGCTGATTTTTTTACGCGTTCCGTCGGCGAAAACAATTGCGCCGAAACTGTCAAAAAAGAAAGAGGCGCAACGATAGAAATTATTATGATCGAATAAATTTTCTTCATAAGTGACATCTTTTCGAGAAGATTGTGCCATCAAACTTTTAATTTCGGGCGTTAATCTGTTATATTTTGCCCAATTCTTTTCAAAAATCAAAATTCATAGGGGAAAAATCAATGAGTATTGCAGCAGACGAACTAGAACCGAAAGGCGATCGCGGCTTTTTCGGTCATCCGTGGGGACTTTCGACGCTTTTTTTCACGGAAATGTGGGAACGCTTCAGTTACTACGGAATGCGGGCGATCCTGTTTCTGTATATGACTAAAACCGTCGCCGAAGGCGGTCTCGGCTGGAGCGAAGAATACGCCGGACCGGTTTACGGACTCTATGCCGCGTCGGTTTATTTTCTGCCGCTGATCGGCGGTTGGCTCGCCGACCGGTTTATCGGCGCCAAACGCGCGACGTTTATCGGCGGCGTGATCATTATGTTCGGACATTTCTCGCTCGCCGTCCCGACCATTCAATTTTTCTATCTCGGATTGGTTCTCGTCGCGGTCGGAACCGGTTTCCTCAAATCGAATATCAGCGCGATGGTCGGCGATCTTTACACCAAAGATGATGTCCGACGCGATGCCGGATTTTCCATTTTTTATATGGGCATCAATCTCGGCGCGTTTTTCTCGCCGCTCGTTTGCGGCTTTCTCGCGCAGAGCGACAAATTCAAAAACTTTATCGGCGGTTACGGTTTGGATGTCAACAGCAGCTGGCACTTCGGGTTTGCGGCAGCCGGCGTCGGAATGTTTTTCGGTTTGGTGCAATATATTATCGGCAGAGACAAGCTCGCGACCGTCGGCTTGCCGCCGAGCGAAAATCCGCGCCTCATCAACGAAAAACAAACTTCGAATTTCAGTCCTGTCTATCTGACCCAGTTAGCGGTTTTAGTCGCGGTGGCAATCACGATCGTGACCGTTTCGGGTTTTGTTTATGATGCTTCAACGGCAATTACCAAAGTGCTGACACCGGTCGTCGTCGTGAGCGGTTTGATCGCCGTGATCTTGACCGGAATGCAGGACAAACTCTCGGTTGACGATTGGAAACGGATCGGCGTGATCATGATCCTGTTTTCCTTCTCGACGGTTTTTTGGATGGGTTTCGAACAGGCGAGCACGAGTTTGAACGCCTTTGCCGATAAACTGACTGTCACGAATTTCTTCGGCTACGATTTTCCGTCGAGTTGGCTGCAATCGGTCAACCCGATCATGATCATTATTTTCGCGCCGATCATCGGTTTGCTCTGGCTCAAGCTCGGCAAACGCCAGCCTTCTGATTCGGTAAAATTTTCGATCGGTTTGTTTTTCGGCGGTCTCGGTTTTGTTGTCGTCGCGTATGCTTCTTCGATTCTCGGTGCCGATCCCGAAAATATGTTTGCCAGCAAAGTAACGTTTTGGTGGCTCGTGCTGGTTTATTTCTGCCACACACTCGGCGAACTTTGTTTAAGTCCGGTCGGTCTGAGTTCGATGACCAAACTCGCGCCTGCGAAAATGGTTTCGCTGATGCTCGGCGTGTGGTTTCTTTCAATCTCTCTGGGAAATTACATTGCGGGCAGAATCGCCGGAAAATTTGTCGCCGATTCGGCAATTTTGACGGGAATTTTCTCGAAAGTCGCGATGATCATGATCGGCGCCGGTGTTTTGTTGTTCGTCCTTTCGCCTTTCGTCAAAAAACTTTACTCGAAACCTGACGAAGTCGTCCCGGTCGAACCGGCATAAATCGACGTTTTTGTCGAGTTTGATAAACTTGATCGAAAAACCTTTCTCAAGACCGTTCCGGGTTTTGCGAAAGGTTTTTCTATATTTGGCTCAGATTATCGGAAAGTTGTTGACCGTTTTTGCAAAATAATTTACAATTTCTCATTCTTTTGAGCGATATTTATCGAGATTCCTGATATTTTTTTCGGCTCAAAAAATCTCAACCGCTCCGATTTAGAAATTAAAGGTAAAAACGAATGAATCTAAAGATCAAACCATTATTTCTCGCCCTCATACTGATTTTCAGCGCCGTCGCGATTGTTTTCGCCCGCGGCGACAAGGAATACAGCGGACAATTTGAAACCACGCTCGCGGCAAATGTCGAAGACTCTGAGCGCGTCGTTCTCAAATATGTGACCGCCGACAAGCTCAAGGGCGAAACCGCTTTCAGCCCGACGGCGCATCTTGCCGCCGCACGTCTATACAGTCCGCAAACCGGAAAATTTTCGGTGCTGGCGCTGCTCGTCGAAGACAAAAACGACCCGCCGCAGATCTTTGTCGATCTCAATGGCGACAACCAGCTTGGCGCGGACGAAAAATTTGCGCTCAAACAACAAGAAAAAGACAATCCGTATCTCTGGATCGCGACGGTCAAGCTGCCCGTCAAGGATAATTTTTTCACGGCTTGCCCGCTCTTTTTGCGGTATTTCAAAACTTACAAAACCGACAAAATGACCAAGGAAGATCGGCTCATCACGCAATCGACCGAGGTTTTCGCGCGCGGAAAAGTCGATGTCGGCGGCAAGCCGCTGCTCGTCCAATATGCTTATAGTTTTGAAGATAAAACGATCAATCCGCAGAGCGGCTGGCTCGGCATCGACGGCAACGAAGACGGCGAGATCGATATGGACAGTCTTTCGCCCGAAGCCGCCAAAGCCTCGAAAGAAACGGTTGTTTTCCGCGTCGGGCAAAGCTATTTTTCGACTAAAAAGGTTGATCTCAAGAAAAATCAAATAATCTTGCGCGAACACGAAGCCAAAGATTACCGGCGGCTCGAACTCGGTCTCGGCAAACAGTTTCCCGATTTTGCATTTACGGATTTTGCGGGCAAAAAACGTCAGTTTTCCGAGTTTCGCGGCAAGTATATTTTGCTTGACGTGTGGGGTTTATGGTGTCCGCCGTGCCGCAAGGAATTGCCTTTTTTGCTTGCAGCCTCAAAGCGTTTTCAAAATCGAAACCTCGAACTGCTCGGATTAAACACCGATGACGAAATTGCGCCCGCCCGGCTTAAAAGTTACCTCGACGATAACGAAATGAAATGGACGCAGGCGCAGCTTGAAAGCATTTCCGAGCTGATCAACGTGCAGCTCCGGATCGAATCGTTTCCGACGACATTTCTGATCTCGCCCGAAGGAAAAATTCTCTCGATGAGCCGCAGCGAACGCGGCGAACCTGATCTGCGCGGCGCCGATCTGCTCGACACGCTCGACGAAATTCTGCCGAAAGAGTAAATGGGACGCGGACAAACGCCGATTAAGTTGAGAAATTTAAACGGAATTTTAACACCAAGATAAATTCAGCGAAAAGGCACAAAGTTTAGCCAAACTCATTTGAAATTTGAAGTATTTTTCAGAAATCCTTTGCGTCTTGGCAACTTGGCGCCCTGGCGTTAAAAAAACCTATTTTGGAAAGATGTCTATTAATTGATCTGCGCTCATCCGCTTGATTCGCGTTCATCCGCATCCCATTTTTTTGTTTTTACTCAATAATGAACTTTCCAAACTGCCTCGCATTAGCTTACACAAACGCTACTGACCAAAATTTATCTTTTCGCTCGACGAAAGTTCTGCGTCTTTTTTCTGGATCGAATGAACGCGAAATTTTTCGTCGCGTTCGGGAAAATCGTTACGAAAATGTCCGCCGCGCGATTCTTCGCGCCAGAGCGCGGCGAGCGTCACCAATTTGGCGAGCGTCACAAAATTGCGCGACGAAGTTGAAAGATTCGACTGCTCGATCTGCCGGAATTCTTTCAAAGCCCGTTTCAGCGAATCTTTATCACGCAAGATCCCGACGCGTTCCCACATCACGCGCTTGACGCGTTTTTTGACGGCGGTCGCAATTTCCTGCGATTTTAGATTTTGGATTTCGGATTTCGGATTTTCCGTTTTGTGCTTTGTAATTTGTAATTTGTCATTGTCGGCAAAAGCCGCCGCTCCGGCGCGCGCGCCGAAAACCAACCCTTCGAGCAAAGAATTCGACGCGAGCCGATTCGCGCCGTGCACGCCCGTACAGGTCACTTCGCCCGCCGCGTAAAGTCCCGGAATCGTTGAGCGCCCGTCGAGATCGGTGCGGATTCCGCCCATACAATAATGCGACGCGGGCGAGACGGGCAGCAGGTCTTTGGCGATATTCAGATCGTAAAACTTGCAGGTTTCATAGATCTTCGGAAATCTTTCCTTCAAAAATTCTTCCGACAGCGCGGTCATATCGAGAAACACGCTGCGCGTTCCCGTGCGCCGCATTTCGGCAACGATCGAACGCGAAACGATGTCGCGCGGCGCGAGTTCCAATCGTTCATCGTATTTGCCCATAAACCGCTCGCCTTGCGAGTTGCGCAAAATTCCGCCTTCGCCGCGCATCGCTTCCGAGAGTAAAAAGCGCGGCGCGTTTTCGAGGCTCAATGCCGTCGGGTGAAACTGGACAAATTCCATATCAGCCATTTCCGCACCGGCAAAATATGCCATCGCCATTCCGTCGCCCGTCGCCACCGGCGGATTCGTCGTGTGTTGATAAAGTTGTCCCGCACCGCCCGTGCATAAAATGACGGCGCGTCCGAAAAGTTCGCGCGGCGCCCGCAGGATCGGATCGAGAAACCGGACGCCGATGCATCTGCCGCCCGCGACGATCAAACTTTCCGTATTCGCAAACGGCATCAAAAAGATTTTTTTCTCCTGCCGGGCGCGGGCGATCAGCGCGCGAACGATCTCTTTGCCGGTCGAATCGCCGTGCGCGTGCAAAATTCGGCGGCGCGAATGCGCGGCTTCCTGCGTAAAGGCGAGCTTGCCGCCTTCTTTATCGAATTCGATGCCCCATTCGATCAATTGTTTGATGTAATGCGTCCCGTCCGTGACGAGCGTTTCGACCGCCGCGACGTCGCACAGTCCGGCGCCGGCGATCAATGTGTCTTCTTCGTGAAGCTCGGCGTTGTCGTCGTCCGAAAGCACGACCGCGACGCCGCCCTGAGCGTATTCGGTGTTCGACTCCTGTGCCTTGTCCTTCGTTAAAACCGTGACGCGCGCGCCTGCTTTCGCCAGTTCGATCGACGCGCGAAGTCCGGCAACGCCGCTGCCGATAACGATAAAATCCGTTTCTAATGCCATATCTGAAATTGTGGACTGTGGCTTGAGAAATTTCAAATTTAAAGCAATCGTATTGGTGACATTTACGCAAAATGGACGAAGCAATCATTCAGCAGATAAAAACAGACTTGCGCGAAGCCAAAAGATATTTGCCGCAGGCGGACGAATCGGCGCAGGTCTG
>JBBQOA010000099.1:0-10807 GCA_038330465.1 Pyrinomonadales bacterium | reverse complement strand
TGCACGCCGATTGCCAAAATTGCTCCGCCGACACCGGTTCCATTTCCGAATTCAGGCGAGGAAAAAGTAGTATCAACCGTTCCGTCACTGTTTAATCGGGCAACTGCGACAGTTATCTGCCCATTTATTTCCGTAAAAGTTCCGCCAACGAGAAATTTGCCGTCAGGCTGTTTTTTGATGACGGAAATTGTGCTGCCGGTGCTAGTTACGCCAAATGCCGCGGCACCGAAACTTGGATCAAGATCGCCCGACGCACCGTGAATGGCAACTATCGAAAAAACGGAAACCAGAAAAGATTGCAATATCAACGAAACTTTTTTGAAGTTAATCATATTTTTCCATCCTTATGTTGAGAAAACTTTTATAAAAATGTAATTTTGAGAAATCATATCACTTTAGCCCATTGATCCAAAAAAAATTTTAATAGTCTGATAATTTACGCGTCTTCTTGCTATCTTCTGGCTTTGCGTATAAATTAAGTTCTTACCAACAATCAAACTTCCGAATGCCGAATTCCAAATTCCAAATTGAATTCGGAGGTCTTAATTTGGAATCTTAGATTTGGAAGCTGAAATTCTAAAAAATAAGGAGAACTTGCCGAAAATGAAAGCATTTACGACAGAAAACATCAGAAATCTGGCTGTCATTGGACACGGCGACGCAGGTAAAACACAGCTTATCGCTTCTTTACTCCACGTTGCCGGAACCACTAATCGTTGGGGAAAGGTCGATGAAGGAACAACCATCACCGATTACGAAGAAGACGCCATCGCCAGAAAAATTTCGCTCAATAACAACTTTGCGCATCTCGAATATAAAGACACGAAAATCAATTTGATCGACACGCCCGGCTATGCGGCGTTTGTTTCGCACGCGCGCCCCGCGCTTCGTGTCGTTGATTGCGCGTTAGTTGTCGTTGACGGCGTTAAAGGTATCGAAGTGCAGACGGAAAAGACGTGGAGTTACGCAAACGAGTTTATTTTGCCGCGTTTTATGGTCATCAACAAACTCGAAAAGGAACACTCCGATTTTGAACACGCGCTCGACACGGCGCAGAGTTCGTTTGCGCGTTCGATCGTGCCTTTTACACTTCCGATCGGTTCGGAAACAGACTTTACGGGCGTCGTCGATGTCGTTCATCAGAAGGCTTACGAGTTTGATGAACAAGGCAAAGCAAAAGAAATTCCGATTCCCGACGCGGTGCGCGATATTTTTGAAAAAACGCGTGAAAGAATTGTCGAATTAGTCGCCGAATCGGACGACGCGCTGATGGAAAAATATTTTGAAAACGGAACTTTGGACGAGGAAGACATTTATCCGAATCTCGCCAAAGCGATTGCCAAAAGCCGTCTGTGTCCGGTCTACGCGGTTTCGGCGACAAATCTCGTCGGACTTTCGGTTTTGCTCGATCATATTGTTGAATTCGCGCCGAATCCGGCAACTCACGAATCCGAATACGGGTATGAAAACCCCGAAAGCGTAGGCAATAAAATTTCGCGTAAATATTCAAACAACGAACCATTTTCCGCTTTTGTTTTTCGCACCATCGCCGATCCGTTTGCGGGCAGGATCAATGTTATGAAGATCGTTTCGGGAAAAGTTTCAAGCGATGCGACCGTTTATAATTCAAGTCGTGACGCGGCGGAAAGGCTCGGCGCGCTGCATGTGATCTCCGGCAAAACATTAGACAAGGTAAATGAAGCGCAAACCGGCGATATTATCGCGGTCGTCAAACTCAAAGATACGCAAACCGGCGATACGCTCTGTGATAAAGCAAACGCGATCTGTTATCCGACCGTTCAATATCCGGAAGCGGCGATCGCCTTTGCGATCGAGCCGAAATCACGCGCTGACGAAGACAAGATCTCATCGGCTCTGCACAAAATTCTCGAAGAAGATCCGAGCCTTCATTTTGACCGCGACACGCAAACCAAAGAATTTATCCTTTCCGGTTCGGGGCAGCTCCATATCGAAACGGTCGTTGACAAATTAAACTCCAGGTATCACGTCGAGGTTACGCTTCATCCACCAAAAGTTCCGTATAAGGAAACGATCACATCGCACGTCGAAGTTCAAGGTCGGCATAAGAAACAATCCGGCGGGAGAGGTCAGTTCGGCGATTGTAAATGTATCTTTGAACCGCTCGAACGCGGCGGCGGCTTTGAATGGGTTGACAAAATCTTCGGCGGAGCGGTTCCGCACAACTTCCGTCCAGCGATCGAAAAAGGAATTATCGAAGCCGCGCAGGGCGGAGCGGTCGCCGGTTATCCGTTAGTTGACTTTAAAGTCACGCTTATCGACGGAAGCTATCACAGTGTTGACTCGGACGAACACAGTTTTCGCGCCGCCGGACGCAAAGCATTTCGCGCGGCAATGGAAAAAGCGCATCCGACGCTTTTAGAACCCATTATGGACGTTGAAGTGTTCTGTCCGATGGAAGTTTCGGGCGATATTATGGGCGATCTCAACTCGCGGCGCGGGCGCGTGTCGGGAATGGATATGCGCGGCAAACAACAGATCATCAAAGCGCAGGTTCCGCTTTCGGAAATGCTCGATTATCAATCGAAACTAAACTCCGTCACGCAGGCGCGCGGCAGTTATCATATGCAATTTTCGCATTACGATCCGCTGCCGCATAATCTGTCGCAAAAAGTGATCGACGAAGCCGTCGCCGCCGGCAGAGTCCGCGCTCACGAAGACGATGAATAAACCTTAATGGATAACGGATAACGGATGATGGAAAATGATTCGGCAAGCTCTGCTTAAATCATTTTCCATTTTTCCTTTTACAATTACTTTTGTTAAAAATCCGCTTGTTTTATATCCTGTACATATTGTGATTTTTCTTGCTAATTCCGTATTAAAATCTGCAGATTTTGAAAAAAATTTGGCAGATTTTTTTTTGAAACGTGCAAATTTTTTTTATTTTGCGAAACGCGCCGACTTGCAAACCAGTAATGCGCCTTGGCTTGAAACAATGTCGTTGCTGATCGTCGGGACTCCGTAAAATAAGGTTCCCGCAAAGTCGCAAAGATAAGTTTCTCAAACTACTTCGCGCAGTCGATTAGCCCGACGCATTGGAATTCGTCTAAACTAATAAAAGCAATAACGCGACGCGCGGTAAATTTTATGAATCAGGAAATATTAGAAATCGAATACGATGTTGACTACACGCAATTTCGTCAAGTTTGGGTCGGACAATTCAAAAAGAGTCTGCCGAATTTGATCACGTTTTGGGGAGTCGGGATAATTTTATCGCTCTTTATGCTTTTTGCATTTAATGACAAGTTATTTGGCGTGATGATGGCATCTATTTTTATTTTGATGCCGCTGATAACAATTGTTTTCGGCTATCTGAATTTTATGAAAGCGGCGAAACAAAATTTTTCGAGCCTTTCCGTCGATGAAAAGCACGTTCAGATCACATTTCAGACTGGTTCCGACGGCTTTGATTCGCGAAACGGGAGAAATTCCAGCCATACGGCGTGGAGTTCGATCAAAAGCGTCACCGAAATGGACGATTGTTTTGTCTTTAATCGCTTAGGCAGCGTCTTTATGGTTCCCAAAAACGCGTTTCGTGATGATTCCGAGATCGGACTTTTACGTTTTCTGATTTCGGTCAACGTCAATAAGAACGTCAAGTTGATGAAATAAAACGGCATCGCAATTTACGGAGTAAATATGTTAACAGCAAGCGTTTTAGCGAAAGAAACCGATCTCCCGATCTACACGGTCAGGCATTATACGCGCATCGGACTGCTCCAGCCGGCGCGCAATACGACCAACAATTACAAGGTTTATCAGCCTTCAGACGCGGCGCGTTTGAAATTTATCGTCGCCGCCAAAAATCTCGGGTTTACGCTCTCGGAGATCACCGATATTCTCGACCAAGCTGAACACGGACATTCGCCGTGTCCGAGCGTCCGTCAGATCATCGTTCATCATATCGAAGAAAACCGGCGCAAGATCAAGCAGCTGCAAAAACTGCAAAAGAAAATGGAGCACGCCCTTAACGATTGGGGAAATTTGCGCGACGCGATGCCGAACGGAACATCGGTCTGTCATCTGATCGAATCGGTCGCGGAATAAAACGCAGAAAAAATTTGAAAAGTCGCGGCGAATACTTTTCCTTTTTAGTTCGAATTTTATATTTTTCGATTTTTTTTCCGATTTTCACTTTTTTTCGCTTGACCTGATACTTGCTGACAAGTTGTAGAATGATTTCAGCTTGCAAAAAGCGGAGGAAATTATGCACGAACATCAAACAAAACGGGAAGGAAAATTTATTGATCCGATCTGCGGAATGACGGTTTCGCCCGAAACGGCGACAGGAAGTGTGGAAGCAGACGGCGAAACCGTCTATTTTTGCTCGCAAGGTTGTTTGGAGAAATTCAAAAAGCAAATCGAACAAAAAAAAGCGCAACCGGCGATGGTGCAGCTCGGCAGAAAAAAAGTGTCGGACGCGGATTTTGAAACGCACGTTGATCCGGTCTGCAAAATGACCGTCCACGCCGAGACAGCGGCGGGCAAATTCGAATATAACGGCACGACCTTCTATTTCTGCGCGGTCGGCTGTTTAAATAAATTTCGGCAAGATCCCGAAAAATTCCTGCAAAAAGAAACAAAACCGGAACCGATGGCAAACGCGGACGTCGAATACACTTGTCCGATGCACCCGGAGATCGTCCAGATCGGTCCCGGAACTTGTCCGATCTGCGGAATGGCGCTCGAACCGAAAGAAATTTCGCTCGATGACAAACCCGACCCCGAATTTCTCGATATGAAACGGCGTTTTGTGATCGGCGCGGTGCTGACCTTGCCGGTCTTTTTACTGGCAATGACGGAAATGCTGCCGGGTTTTCACAATTTGATCCCGCCGCGATTAACTGTTTGGATCCAATTTGCGCTCGCGACGCCGGTTGTTTTCTATTGCGGATTTCCCTTTTTCGTCCGCGCCGTGCAATCGATCAAAAACGCGAGTCCGAATATGTTTACGCTGATCGCGATCGGCACGGGCGCGGCTTATTTGTTCAGTATCGGCGCGCTTTTGTTTCCCGAATTGTTTCCGGCGTCACTAATTGACGCACATACCGGCATGATCGCCGTCTATTTTGAATCGGCGGCGGTGATCACGACACTTGTGCTGCTCGGGCAGGTGCTCGAATTAAAAGCGCGTTCACAAACCTCATCGGCGATCAAAGAATTGCTCGGGCTCGCGCCGAAAACCGCCCGCGTCGTTTTCGAAGACGGCAGTGAATCGGAGATCGATCTCGCTGATATTCAGATCGGCGCGACGCTGCGCGTCAAAGCCAACGAAAAAATTCCGACCGACGGCGTGATTTTGGAAGGCACAACTTCGGTCGATGAATCAATGGTCACGGGCGAACCCGTCGCGGTCGAAAAATCGGCGGGCGATCAGGTGATCGGCGGCACGATCAACGGAAATCGTTCTGTTTTGATGAAAGCGGAAAAGGTCGGCAGCGAAACATTGCTTGCCAATATCGTTAAAATGGTCGGCGAAGCGCAAAGAAGCCGCGCTCCGATCCAGCGTCTGGCGGATGTCGTTTCCGCTTATTTCGTTCCCGCCGTGATTCTGGTCGCAATCATCGCGTTTGTCGTTTGGTTGATCTTCGGAAGTTTGGCTTATGCAATTGTCGCGGCGGTTTCTGTTTTGATCATTGCGTGTCCGTGTGCTTTGGGTTTAGCAACGCCAATGTCGATCATGGTCGGCACCGGAAAAGGCGCCAAAAACGGCGTGCTTGTGAAAAAAGCCGAAGCGCTCGAATTACTCGAAAAGGTCAATGTCGTCGTCGTTGATAAAACCGGCACCTTAACCGAGGGAAAACCCGCCTTGCAGTCGATTATTTCAAACGATAAATTGCAATTTTCGGACGATGAAATATTGAAATACGCCGCCAGTTTGGAAAAATCGAGCGAGCATCCGCTGGCAAAAGCAATTTTAACGGCGGCGGAAGAAAGAAAGCTCGAATTATTCAAGGTGACGGATTTTGAATCGGTGACGGGCGTCGGCATTTCGGGAAAAATTGACGGCAAAGTTGTCAGAGTCAAGAGTCCGGAATCAAAAAATGAGAGTTTGGATGCATTAACAAGTCAGGGAAAAACGGTCGTCGAGGTTTTTGTGGACGAAAAATCGGTCGGATTTCTCGCCATTGCCGATCAGATCAAAACATCGGCGAAAGCGGCGATCGCCGAGCTTCACAAACAGAACATCGAGGTCGTGATGATCACCGGCGACAATGCGAAAACCGCCGGATTTGTCGCCGAACAATTAAACATCGACAAGTTTTTTGCGGAAGTTCTTCCCGCGCAGAAAGCGGAAAAGGTCAAAGAGCTGCAAGCGGCGGGAAAAACGGTCGCATTTGCGGGCGACGGCGTCAACGATGCGCCCGCGCTCGCACAATCAAACGTGGGGCTGGCATTTGCATCAGGAACGGATGTCGCGATGGAATCGGCGGACATCACTTTGCTCAAGGGCGATCTCAGCGGCATTCTCAAGGCGCGCAATTTATCGATCGCGACGATGCAGAATATCCGCCAAAATCTCTTCTTCGCTTTTGTCTATAATCTTTTAGGCGTACCGCTTGCCGCCGGCGTTCTATTTCCGGTTTTCGGCATCCTGCTGAGCCCGATGATTGCCTCCGCCGCGATGACTTTCAGTTCCGTATCGGTTATCCTTAATGCTTTAAGGCTCAGAAATTTGAAATTATAATCAAAAATATTCACCTCCAAGACCCGAAGGACACCTCAAATTTTTATAATTTCCGTTGCTTTGTGTCCTTCATTTTTTTTGGCAGGAAAGTTTTATGAACAAAATAGCATTGGCAATTCACGGCGGCGCGGGGACGATCCATAAATCGGAAATGACCGCTGCGCTCGAACAGGAATATCACCACGGTTTGCAAAACGCGCTTGAAAAAGGCTGGGAAATACTTTCAAACGGCGGTTCGGCGCTCGACGCGGTCGAAGCAACGGTTGTCGAACTTGAAAACTTTCCGCTGTTCAACGCGGGAAAAGGTTCGGTTTTTACGCACGAAGGCAAGAATGAGCTTGATGCGTGCGTGATGGACGGCAGTAATTTGAAAGCCGGCGCGGTCGCCTTTGTCCAAAACGTCAAAAATCCGATCAAATTGGCGCGGCTCGTGATGGAAAAGACCGAACACGTCTTGCTCGGCGGCGAAGGCGCGAACGAATTTGCCAACGAAATGCAGGTCGAGTTTGAAACGGACGAATATTTTTTCACCGAGCATCGTTATCGTCAACTTTTAAAAGCGATCGACGCCGGACGCGTTCAATTAGATCACGTCGGAGATGTTTCAAGCGCCGGATTTCAAATTCCGAGTGAACTTCGAACATTGAGTTTGGAACCCGAAGCCAAAAATCTCGGCACCGTCGGCGCGGTCGCTTGCGATGCTTTCGGTAATTTGGCGTCGGCGACCTCAACGGGCGGAATGACCAATAAAAAATTCGGAAGAATCGGCGATACGCCGATCATCGGCGCGGGAAACTACGCCGAAAACGCGACTTGCGCGGTTTCCTGCACCGGACACGGCGAATTTTTTATGCGCGGCGTGACGGCTTTCGATGTCGCGGCGCGAATGAAATATAAAGGTTTAAGTTTGCAAGACGCCGCGAGAGCAGCGATCGATTATTTAGCCGAGATCGGCGGCGAAGGCGGCTTGATCGCGGTCGATGCCGCAGGAAATGTCGCGCTCCCTTTTAATTCCGAAGGAATGTATCGCGGACATATGACGGCGGACGGCAAGGTACTGATCAGGATTTATCACGACTGATGCACTGGTACCTCTGACATTGCCGGACATTTACGATCATCAAATGGTTTTCCGAGGATTTTCTTACGATCCGGTTCTATCGCCTTGAATTTAGCTTTTCGAACTCCTGCAAAACTTCACCGGGCAATTTTGAATCCGCCGCGCAAAGCAGATTTTGAGTTTCCAGATCGCGCCAGATCGCCAAACTTTTGGTGTAGACCTCTTTTGCTTCGGAACGTTTGTCTGTTTGAGCCAAAGCGCCGCCGAGCCACGCCAAAGTTTCCGCCTGATCGCGCCGGAGCAAGGCATTGTCGGCATCGTTGGCAAGGACTTTTTCATAAAAGGTCAGTGCTTTGCGCAAATTCTGGAGACCCGCCTGATTTTCGCCGAGCAACCTTTCGGCATTTCCCAACCCTGCATAGATCCGTGCCAGATCCGCGATCGTTTCGCCTTTTTCGGGATCATCGGCATATATTTTTTCGCTCAGATCGCGTGCTTTTTGAAAAAAAGGCAAACTTTTTTGCGCGTTTTTCCGACGCAGCCAGAACTGTCCGAAAGCCAGCAAGGTATACGCTGTATTACGCTGATAGCCGATGTCATCAGGGCTGCTGCGGCGCAAATTATCAATAATATTGACGGAATTTTGCAGCGCAGCGGACGATGCCGGAAGATCGCCGCTGCGTTCGTACACAAGGCTCAGACCGCGCTGATACGCCCAAAGTTCATAATTGAACCGCGTATCGGTCGGATATTTTCGCTGATTTTCGGTCCAATCGGCAAGATCGGTTTTTAATTGAGTCAAGGCGTTCTGATAATCGCCCGAAAAGATCAGGCTACGACAGATATTGTAGTGAGAAACATCAACCAGACGCTGAAAATCGTCAGTTTCAGAGGCTTTCAGCCCCTCGCCGAGCGCCAGTGCCCGGCGGCTGACTTCCAGCGCCTCGGTCGCTCTGCCGCTCAGAAAAAGTATCGAGGATTTTTCGCTCTCGACTTCAAATAACAGCCGCCGGGTTTCTAACCCGGCATCACCATCGGTCAGAACCGTTTGCAGAATCGTCGCAGCTTTTTGTAAATAATTAAACGATGCGCGGCTTTTCCCACGGACTTTTTCAACGTTGGCAAGCTCCGTCAAGCCTTTCGCGAGCTGCTGATTAAACCGGAGATGGCGCGGCTCATTTTGCAACAGTTTTGTATAGAGCGCGATGCCCTTTTGGAAATTCTGCTCGATTTGCTCCAGATTTTTGTTCGGCAATAAACCGAGATTGTAATAGCCCTGCGCGAGTTCGTCCTGCAAAACCGGATCGTTTTCCGATTCGGCAGCCAAAACGTCGAGCTGTTCGACGGCGCGTGATAAAAGCAGCTGACGGGCGCGCAGACTGCCCGGCAGATTGAGAATTTCATTGTGCAGTTCGACGACGAACGAGCTTGAGAGGCGCCGCAAATTATCGGCGCGGGTTTCGGCTCGCTCGCGGGCAATCTGCGCCTGCCGCGCCTGCCAGAGCGTCGCGCCGGCGCCCGCCAGCAGGACAAGCAAAATCAAACATAGAGCGCCGATCCCGAAACGATTACGCCGGACGAACTTGCCCGTCCGGTAAAAAAAAGTATCGGGACGTGCCGTGATCGGCAGACCGCCGAGAAAGCGGCGAATGTCTTCGGCAAATTTCTCGACCGAAAAATAGCGGCGCGCCGGTTCCTTATGCAGGGCTTTCAGAACGATAGTATCGAGATCGCCGCGCAGGCTTTTGCGGTTTTCCATTTTGACACTGGCACTCGGTCTGGCAGGTTCCGTTTCGCAAATGATCCGGATCAGCTCGGCGACGGGTTGACCCGAAACCTGATACGGCAGCGTATTTGCCAACAATTCATAAAGTATGACGCCCAGCCCGTAGGTGTCCGAAGCGGTCGTAATCGAATCGCCCCGTAATTGTTCGGGCGAGGCATATGCCGGCGTGAGAATCCGAAAATCCGTCTGCGTCACGCTTTCCGAATCGGCGGGATCGAGAATTTTGGCGATCCCGAAATCAAGCAGCTTCGGGGTTCCGTCGCTGTCGACCAGAATATTTGACGGTTTCAGATCGCGGTGCACGATCAGATTCTGATGCGCGTAGGAAACGGCGGAACAGATCAAAAGAAAAAGCTCGAGCCGTTCCCTGATCGTGAGCCCGCGTTGCGCGCAAAAATCAGTGACCGGCAAACCCTCGATATATTCCATCACGAAGAACGGCAATCCGTCCGCCGTCATCCCGGCGTCGAGCAGCCGCGCGATGTTCGGGTGTTCGAGATTGGCGAGAATCTGCCTTTCTTGAAAAAATCTCTGCAGGATCGCTTCGGAATCCATCCCGCGTTTGATGAGCTTGAGCGCGACCTTTTTTTCGAATTGACCGTCGTTGCGCGAAGCCCGGTAGATCGTTCCCATCCCGCCCGTGCTGATCTTTTCGATGATCTGGTAATGCCCGATGGTTTGACCGAGCCGCGCGTCGGGAAGGTTTTCGATGATATTTTTCGCTTCCGATTCGGCGGCAGAAACCGCTAAAAAACGGTCGTCATCGGCTTTTTGGTCGGCTGCCAGCAGCGCAACGAGTTGTTCTTTCAATTGATGGTCGTCGGGACATTCGGAATCAATAAAAACGGCGCGTTCGATCGTTGAAAGATCAAGCGCGGCGAGAAAGAGTTTTTCCAGACGATTTTCAGAAACAGTCATTTTCGGATCTATTCAAATCAAATAATTTTATTTGCCGGAAAGTTCATTATGAAGCCACGCGCGCGCAAAACGCCAGTCGCGCTCGACCGTCGAGGTCGAAACCGTTTCGCCGTCGGCGCCGAAAACATCGGCGATCTCGTCGATCGTCAACCCGCCGAAAAATTTCAGTTCGACGATCTTTGCCTGCCGCGGAAATTCACCGGCAAATTTTTCGAGGATCTGGTCGAGCTCGACCAGATCGACATCGGCGCGCGCTTTTTCCATTTCGGCTTGACTGATCGAAACCTTATAGTTGCCGCCGCTGCGTTTGAGC
>JBBQOA010000098.1:0-10829 GCA_038330465.1 Pyrinomonadales bacterium | reverse complement strand
GCACATCATAGGTTTCACCTCCTTTTTTGATGAGTTTGATGATGTGATAACCAAATTGCGTTTCAACCGGATTTTCGGCAATTTGTCCCGGTTCAAGCGCCAGCGCGGCTTGTTCAAAGAGCGGTGCAAACTGCCCTTTCTTCACGTTTACATAAAGCCCGCCTTTATTTTTGGCTCCCGGATCTTCTGAAAATTCGTTGGCTAATTTAGCAAAATCCTCGCCGTTTTTGGTTCTTTGCAGAATTTCTTCGGCTTTCGCTTTTTTGTCTTTCGTCTCAAATTCGGGATGCTGTTTTTTATAAGTCTCGATTTCTTCCGCCGTCGCCGTCAATTTCGGATCGAGAACATCTTCGCTATATCTTTGCGCCAAGAACTGCGCTTGTTGTAATTTTATCTGAAGCTCGATTTTCCGACGCTCTTTTTCGCTCAAATTCGCTTTTTCGGAGATCGCTCTCTGATAAGCGATTTGAATTTTCGCCCAGTCTTTTTTGGCTGCTTCCAATTCTTCACCGGAAAATTGTTTATCTTTTGGAATATTTCCGAATTCCTGAAAGTTTGTAATAAACTCTTTAAATTTTTGTTCGTTTTCCGGTTTATCAGAAAAGGCTTTTGCCTCGGCATCCGAAATGCTTGAAACCGCACCCGTTTTATTATCGGGAGATTTCTTTTTGTTGTATTCGAGAACGATCGCTTGTTTTTCGATAAATTCCAACTGCATTTTAATTGCCGGTTTTTGGCTGTAGCCCTGCGCTTCCGCTTCCGCCGCCAGTGCCAGAGTCTGTTTGAGATTATCGACCACCGTTTTTTTCTTGTCGGGATTTTCCGCCAATGTCTTTAATTGTTCGGGCGAAGAATCTTCTAAAATCAACTCCATATCCGGTGCTGAAAGTTCTGTCAGGGTGGTCGGCGTCGGCGCATTGCCGCCGCCGGTTTGCGGAGTATTTGAAGAAATTTGCGAATTTGCCGCCGTTTTTCGATAAGCGAAATAACCGGCTGTCAAAATTCCGCCGAAGACGGTCAGTGCAATGACGGCGATGACGGCGATGACGGCAAATTTCAGAAAAGAATTTTTCGGTTTTTCGGTTTTTAACTGGGCTTGATTAACATTATAAACCAAGGTTTCGGGCAGCGTTGGCGGCGCGGTCTGCGGATTTACTGCGACGGTTTCCGCGATGATCTTTGGCGAAGGTAAAAAATCCGGCTGAACCGCAAGCTGCGTGACCGGCATTGTCGGCGCGAGGTCGGCTGGTTTAACGGGTGATGAGATAGTGTACAAAAAACTCTTTAGATCATCGCTCATTGCCGAAGCCGTCTGGAAACGCTCGGTCGGTTTTTTGGCGAGCGACTTTTTGATTATTTTCTGCAAATCGTCCGGAAGATCGACCGGCAAAGGCGCGAAATCCTTCATCAAGATCGCAAACATTCGTTCCGTCGGATGATCCTGCGGAAACGGCAGATTTCCCGTCAGCAATTGATAAAGCACGACGCCGACCGCCCAAACATCCGTTTGCACACTGCGCTCGCCTTCAAAGGTTTCGGGCGACATATAGGCGTCCGTCCCGACGATCGTCGAGCTCACGGCGGTCGCCTGCATCGCCCGCGAAATGCCGAAATCGGCGAGCCGCGGCGTTTCGCCCTGGAGCAGAATATTTTGCGGTTTGATGTCGCGGTGAATGATGTGTTTGGTATGAAGATAGTGCAGACCGCTCAAAATTCCGATAATCATCTCAACGGCTTGCTTGACCGAAAATCTGCCGTGCGCTTTCAATCTCTCCGCGAGTGATCCGCCGTCGGCGTATTCGCTGACAATGACGACCTGCCCGTCATAAATATCGGCATCGATGATCGGCAGTACATTGGCGTGTCCGCTCGCTTGTTCCCAGAGCGTCGCTTCCTGCCGGATCGCCTCGAAATTAATCTGGTCATCGAGCGGAAGCTTGACGGCAACTCTTTTCGTCACAAATTGGGTGCGTTTTTCCGCGAGCCAGACTTCACCGAATCCGCCTTTGCCGAGCTTTTTGACAAGCGCGTAGTTACCGATTTGTTGACCTTCATTAAACATAGATTCCTGCCAAAATTCTGAAAACTGTTTTCCGCTTATAAATTTGAGTTACATTTTAGCCTGTTGGACGAATTAGGGCAATTAACCTATTATTTGCAGTATGAAAAAAACCGTTTGGAAAAGTTTTTGCGCGTTTCTCTGGATGCTTGTTTTGATTTCGTTTGTTGCGGCGCAAACTCAAACTTTCGTGATCAAAAATGCGACGATCATTGACGGCAGCGGACGCTCCGGCTTTCGCGGCGATGTCCGGATCAATGGCGCTAAAATCGTTAAGATCGGCAACATCAAAGCGAAAAAAGGTGAAGTAATAATTGACGCGAACGGGCGGGTTCTCGCGCCGGGTTTTATTGATATTCATAATCATTCCGAAAGCGGTTTGCTGACGGAAGGCGCGGCGGCGAATCAGGTTTCGCAAGGCATTACGACGATTCTTATTGGTCCCGACGGCGATTCGCCTTTTCCGATTTCAGAATATCTTGCCAAACTTCAAGGAAAGATCGCGCCAAATGTCGGAGCGTTTATCGGTCATGCATCTTTAAGAGAACAGGTCATGAACGACGATTACCAACGTCAAACGACGCCGGAAGAACTCGCCAAAATGTTGGTTTTAATGGAACGATCGATGAAGGAAGGCGCGTTCGGGCTGTCGTCGGGGCTTGAATACGACGTCGGTTTTTCGGCTTCGACCGAAGAATTGATCGCGCTTGCACGGGTTGCCGCGAAATATCACGGAATTTATATGACGCATATGCGCGACGAAGAAGAAGGAATGCTTGACGCTCTTCGCGAAGCGATCCGCATCGGTAAAGAGGCGCGCCTTCCCGTCCAGATCTCGCATATCAAAATGGGCAACCGCAATGTTTGGGGAAAATCCGCCGAAGCGATCACTTTGATCGATGCGGAACGCCGCAACGGTCTGGATATTACGGCTGACGTGTATCCATACACGGCGTGGGCTTCGACCATTACGGTGCTGGTTCCGTCGAGAAAACACGAAGACCGCGCGGAAGTCGAAAAAGCGCTTTTCAACGTCGGCGGCGCGGACAAGGTTTTGATTACGAGCTGCACGGCGCATCGCGATTATGAAGGCAAAACGCTCGACGAAATTGCTCGTGGGCAAAATGTTTCGCCCGTTGACGTTTACATCCAAATCGTCAAATCGGGCGGCGCCGGCGTCGTCTGCAATTCGATGAACGAAGCGGACGTCAAAGCGTTTTATCAGCAAACCTGGTCGATGGTTGCGAGCGACGGCGGGATCGGCAGCCGACACCCGCGCGGGAGCGGCACTTTTACGCGCGTTTTAGGGCGTTTTGTCCGTGAAAACAGATGGTTTTCCCTTGCCGAAGCCGTCCGCAAAATGACGGCGTTTCCTGCCGCCAGATTGGGTTTGAAAGATCGCGGTTTGATCAAAAAAGGCAGACGCGCGGATCTTGTTTTATTCGACCAGGACCGCGTCAAAGACCTTGCGACATTCGTGCAGCCGCAAAATTTGTCGGAAGGCATCGAAATCGTTTTTGTCAACGGTCAGAAAGTTTGGGAAAACGGCAAAGTGACGGGCAATCTGCCGGGCGATATTCTTCGAAGAAAATAATATTCAGCCATTTAAAGCGTAACGCTGAATCGTGAAAAGCTGATTGATGCCCTTTTCGGCGAGGGCGAGCATTTCACTCATTTGTTCGCTCGTAAAAGGTTCGCGTTCGGCAGTTCCCTGAATCTCGATAAATTTACCGCTGCCGGTGCAGACGATGTTCATATCAACTTCGGCGGTCGAATCTTCGGCGTAATTCAGATCCAAAACGGCGATTCCTTCGACAATCCCGACACTGACCGCCGCAACTTCCGAAAGCAGCGGATTTTTCTTTAATTTTCCCGCGATGAGCATTTTTTTGACTGCCAGCGCAAGCGCGACACAAGCGCCCGTGATTGACGCGCAGCGCGTTCCGCCGTCGGCTTGAAGCACGTCGCAATCGATCAAGATCTGGCGTTCGCCGAGTAGTTTGGTGTCAACGACGGCGCGCAGACTGCGCCCGATGAGCCGCTGAATTTCCTGCGTTCTGCCCGAAGGACGAAGTGTTTCGCGGTTTGTCCGCGTGTTGGTCGCGCGCGGGAGCATCGCATATTCCGCCGTCACCCAGCCGATTCCTTTATTGCGCAGAAACGGCGGCACGCGTTCTTCGACCGTTGCCGCACAGATCACTTTCGTGTTGCCGACTTCGATCAGCGCTGAACCTTCGGCATTCGGCAGAAAATTCGGGGTAATTTTTGTTTGGCGCAATTGATCAAGTGCGCGAGTGTCAATTCTTGTATATGTCATAAATCGTAAATCGTAAATCATAAATCGTAATTTTTCTATCACGATTTACGATTCGCCATTGACAAGCCGGTCAATTCCGAAAACTTCGATAGCTTCGAGTTTGGCGGGCTTAACGCCCAAAAATCTGGTCGCGACGCGGGCAAAACGTTCCGCCGCGTCGGTCACGTAAAAATGGTCTAGATCGTCGCAAAGTTTACGCGTGCCGAGAATTTTATTCGGATTTTCAAGACTTTTTTCTTTCAAAAGTGTTTCAACTTCTTCGGCGCAAGCCTCGCCCGAATCAATGAGTGTAACATTTTCACCGACGGTTTGTTGAATAACTTCGCGTAAAATCGGGTAATGCGTACAGCCTAAAACTAAGGCTTCGGGCTGAAACTCGATGATGTTTTGCAGATATTTTTTGGCGATCGAGAAAGTTTCGGGTTCGCGCGTCCAGTTTTCTTCCGCGAGCGGCACAAATAGCGGACACGCCGTTTGAATAACTTCCGCCGCCGCGGATGCCTGTTTGATCGAAACTGCGTAGGCATCGCTCCGGACGGTCGCTTCGGTCGCAATGACGGCGATCCGCGGATTCGGGTTTGTCACTTCAACGGCTTTGCGCGCACCGGGACCGATCACGCCAACGACATCAAGCCCGATCCTTTCGCGGATCTTCGGCAGCGCCAGTGCCGAAGCCGTGTTGCAAGCAACAACCAGCAGCTTGATTCCGCGTGAAGCAAGAAACTCGGAGTTTTCAATCGCATAGCGTTCGACCGTCGCCAGCGATTTCGTCCCGTAAGGCACCCGCGCCGTGTCGCCGAGATAAATAAATCGCTCGTTCGGCAGACGATTATGAAGTGCGCGGTAAACTGTCAGACCGCCCACGCCGCTGTCAAAAATACCGATCGGTAAATTCATAATTGCTTCCGATTTTTTGTTAGTTTTATTCATTAAATGAAAAAGGAAAGCATAGTTTTAGATGCCGAGAAAGTCAAAATGCCAAAATCAGAAGATAATCTGCCGCCGAAATCATTTTTCACAAAGCGGTCTTCAAAATCCGGATTTAGAGCATAAATACCGTATTGAAACAAGATATAGCATTTTACCAATCTGCAAATATTTTATTCTTCGATGTTTTTTTATTTTTTTCAATTTCTCTAAACACGACAAAACTTGATTTGTTTCCCGTAAAAGTCGTAATATAAGTGGACTGCCCTCAGCTATTTTTTAATTGGCGGCATTTAGAGCCAGAGTTACATTCCTAACTTCTACTAAGATGCTATTAAAGTTGAACAAATTGAAGGATTGATCTTCTAAATATAGCTGTCTTTAAAATAAATAAGACAAAATCAGTAGGGGACACCTTGCCTACAAAGGGAGGAACCTTGAGTGAAAAGAACTGAAGCAGATACTATTCTTGTTGTAAATGATAATTCTGACCAGCTTGATTTAACGCAATTTATTCTGGAACAAGCGGGTTACAAAGTTTTACGCGCCGAACACGGTGCCGAAGGATTAAAAGTTGCGACGGAAAAATCTCCCGATTTGGTCGTCAGCGACGTGATGATGCCCGTCATGAACGGCATCGAAATGTGCCGACAAATCAGAGAAGTCCCGCATTTGCACCGCGTGCCCGTCCTTTTGGTCAGCGCGCTGCGCATTGACAGCGAAAGCGCGGTCGAAGGTTTTCGGGCAGGCGCTGACGATTATCTTGAGGTTCCATTTGAAGAACTTCGTTTTATTGCCAAAGTCGAAAGGCTTTTCGAGCGCAAACGTGACGAAGAAGCGCATATTCAACTGGTCAAAACTCAAAACGCACTGCGTGAATCCCGCACTGAGTTAGCTTATATCAGGTTCGCTTTGGACGAATCCACAATTGTCGTGATAACCGATCCCGAAGGACGGATCACCTATCTCAACGAAAATTTCTGCGAAATTTCAAAATATTCCCGCGAAGAATTAATCGGACAAGATCATCGCCTGCTGAACGGCGGCTATCACCCGAAAAAATATTTTTCCGATCTTTGGGCAACGATTGTCAGCGGTAATGTCTGGAAAGGCGAAATGAAAAACCGCGCCAAAGACGGTTCGTGTTTTTGGGTTGAAACAACTATCGTGCCGGTTCTTGGTGATGACCAAAAATCTCAAAAATTTATCGCGATCAGCCACGACATAACCGAAAGCAAGGAAGCCGAAGAATCCTTAAAGCATAGTGAAACCTATTACCGGGCTTTAATTGAAAAGGCTTCCGATTTGATCTCAATCCTTGATGCCGATGGCAAAATGCGCTACCAGAGTCCATCATCGAAACGTATTCTCGGCTACGAACCGGAAGAATTGATCGGCAGCATTAATTTTGAATTTATGCATCCTGACGATCTTGAAAAAGCGCATCAGGCTTTTGATGAAATCACCCGGCATTCCGACCGAATAGTTGAAGTAGAATTGCGTTTTCGCCATCAGCAAGGACATTGGCGGCATTTTGCCTGTACGCTGACTAATCTTCTTGATAATGTTGCCATTAAAGGAATAGTTTCCAACGCTTTTGACATTACCGACCGAAAGCTGGCTGAAGAAGCTTTGCGCGAATCAGAAGAACGCTATCGAGTTCTCTTTGACAATAATCCTCTTCCGATGTGGGTAATTGATACTGAAACGTTGGCTTTTCAAGCGGTCAACGCCGCCGCCATCAATCATTACGGGTATTCATACGAAGAATTTTTGTCAATGACGGTCGAAAATATTCGTCCGCCGAAAGACGCGCCTGAACTGTTAAAAAATTTATCCGGTTCGACTGACAAATTTTACCGCGCGGATCTATGGAAACACATAAAAAAGGACGGCAGGATCATTGATGTCGAAATCACCTCGCACGATTTAATGTTTGACGGAAGACGTTCGCGGATTGTTCTGGTCAATGACGTCACCGAGCAAAGATGGGCTGAAGAAGCCTTGCGGCAAAGCGAAGAACAGCTCAGACAATCGCAGAAACTCGAATCAGTCGGACGTCTTGCCGGCGGCATTGCTCACGATTTCAACAATATGCTGACTGCCATTAACGGCTACAGCGAGTTGATACTAAAGAGTTTATCGGCGGACGACCCGCTCCGCCGACACGTCGAAGAAATTAAAAAAGCCGGCACTCGCTCCGCCGAATTGACACACCAGCTTTTAGCGTTCAGCCGCCGGCAAATACTCCAAGCCAAAGTGTTGGATCTCAATAAAGTGATCTCCGACACGATAATTATGCTTCAACGCCTGATCGGCGAAGACATTCAGCTAATCGCTTCTTTGAGCCCGGATGTCGGGCTGATCGAAGCCGATCCGGGACAATTATCGCAGGTTTTGGTCAATCTGATTGTTAATTCACGGGATGCGATGCCGCAAGGCGGTTCAATTGTTATCGAAACCGAAAGTATTTTTATTGATGAATATTATGCCAACCACCACGTCAGCATCAAGCCCGGTGACTATGTGATGCTGGCGGTCAGCGATACCGGAATCGGGATGGAAGATGATATTAAAAAGCAAATCTTCGAACCTTTCTTCACAACGAAAGAAATCGGCAAAGGCACCGGCTTGGGACTCGCAACGGTTTACGGGATCGTCAAACAATCGGGCGGAAATATTTGGGTTTACAGTGAAGCGGGGAGAGGTACGTCATTTAAAATTTATCTGCCCCGAATTGCCGTTCCTCCGACGATCCTCGAAGTTCCTTCCGGTAAAACCAGTTTTCAAACAGGTTCGGAAACGATTTTGCTGGTTGAAGACGAAGAAACCGTCCGAAATTTGAGCCGCGAAGTTCTCGAATTATGCGGTTATAAAGTCATCGAAGCGGAAAATGGACTTGCCGCGCTTGCCATTTGTAAAAAATACCAGAAGCAGATCGATTTATTGATGACCGACGTCGTGATGCCGCAGATGGGCGGACGCGAATTGGCGGAAACTTTGACACAAATTTATCCGCAGATGCGCGTGCTTTTTACGTCGGGCTATACGGACGATGCCATCTTTCGGCATGGAATGATTGAAATCGGAAAGAATTTTATTCAAAAACCGTTTACTTTCGAAGCTCTCGCCTGCAAAATCAGAGAATTATTTGACCAGCCTTTTGACAAATTATCAGATTCTTAACTTTGCCCCTGTGCGGGAACTGTTTTTTGCAGCCGTGACCGGAGTTCAACGTCGTTATTTCCCGCCCAGCCGCGCAAAGGAGAAAAAACCGCACTGATAGTCTGTTTTACGTTTTTTTAGATGTCGGCAATTTTCAGACCGTTTAGTCATGATGTCCTGATTTGTTCCTTAAAACATTCCTTTTTTTCGCTTGACCGTCTCCCGTACCGTGCTCAGACATTTTCTCAAATCCACTTCGAGCTTTTTCACGTCGTTATCCGCCAGAAAAGTCAGATCCGCTTCTTCTTTTCGTGAACTGAAAGAACTAAACCAATATTCCAAGGAAATTCGCTGCCGGTATAATTTATAGGTCCAAGTTCCCGAACGATATTTTCCCTGCGTATGCGCTTCAATTTCAAACTCTTTGAAGTTGATTTTCGACTCCTGACCGATACGGTTCAAGCATTCGACAACTTCCCGCTTTGCTTCTTCCTGCGTTGCCATAATCCTTTTTATTAAAAACTTCCCTTGATTTCTGTTGAAAAACCACCAATGTGTGCCGCGATAAATCGCCGCTGATTGCAAATTTACAGATATTAACGACCGATAAAAATGATTTCAATCGTGCCGCTAAAATTAATTTATCACGTTTTTGCACCGACTGTCGTCGTCTTTTTGGCAAACATCCTTAATCCAAATTGATTCGCTGGCGAGCGTCGGAACAAGAACTGCTCAAAAAATATAGATGTTCTCCAACTTCTGTTTATTTTCGTTTTTTGCGTCAGACTTCCCCGCATTTTGTCGGATAATGTCGGATTCGGCGAAAGTCAAAAAGTGTGAATTTTAGTTTGTACCAAATTCGGCTAAATATCTGAGATTGATCTGCGAAGTTTCATAAACGATACATTCATGATTCAAAACGCCGATCGTTCCGGCTTCAACCCAAGTCGAATTTGTTCCTTTTGCCGGAAGTTTATTGCTGTAAAAACGAGGTTTATATGTTTTACCAAGCGCCACTTCGCACAGAAACATAAAGGTTCGCTGATCGGATTTTCCGCTTTTGTTCCAAAAATCAGTTGCATAATTGAGCGCCTTGGTGCTTTGCAAGCTTGTGTAAATTCCGTTGCCGAACATTCTGCCCGTGCAATGCGCGGCACTGGCGGGCGGAATAATCAAACCGTTTTTCAAAACGCTCAAAAGATTCGAGGCTTTTGTGCCGTGCCACAGATCCTGCCGAACATTGCCGATTTTTTGCGCGGCTGCTTCAAAATTGGCTTTCATCGTATCAATTTCAACTTCGTAAAGCCGCGTCATTTTCAAATCGGTAGTGGCGGGATGATGTGTCGGATTGCGCGTTTTCTCAAACAATTTGCGAACGTCGCGGAAAAGTTTTTTGCCTTCGTCGGTATAATGCGGAATTTTGATCAAACGACACCGGAATAATTTTTGGTTGGCGGTTTGCAGCGGATCAACCTTGATTGCCGATTCGAGAGCTTCGAGAATCGAAACTTGTTCCTCGATTTGCTCGTCCGTCGCGAGCAATTCATTGACGGGCGGAATCCGCGCTCCAAAATCTTTCGGCACAAGCTGAAAATAATCACGCACACAGTTTGAACGCTTTGCCGCTTCGAAATTTTTTGATTCGTTAAAAGCCTTGATCTCATCGAGCAGTTCAAGCGCGCGACTGATCGCTTCCGGCGTTAAAATTCCGAGCGGCGTCGAAAATGTCGCGTTCGCCGCGTTATATTTAATGTTTGTCGCGTGGGTGATGTGATGAATATTAACTTCGACGAGGTATTTTATCAGTTCGCCTGTCACCGAATCTTCGGCAGCGCCGCCAATTTGTTCGGCGGCAAGACGTGATAATTCTTCCTGTTTGTCTTTTTTTATAGTGGTTTCAACGTGATTGTCGAGAACAACCGTATCCCGGTAACCTTTTCGTAATTTTTCACGCCGTTTTTTCTCAAGCTCGTGTTCGGCTTCGATCTTTGAGTCGAACTGTTTTTGCTTTTTCACCAAATTTGCGCCGTCGCGAACCCTCCCGAATTTGGTTTCAAACAAACCGCTCTCGTAAGCCATCCCGATCCAGACCTTGTTGGAATTTTCGCCCGGATCAAAATAGTTCATCGTATATTGCCGGATGACGACGGGCGCCCTGTTTGCGTTATTTCCTGTGTGGTTTGACTGACTTTTTCCGAAGAAAATTTGACCGATATTTTTGAGCAAAGATGAGACTATCGACATATAAAATTCCTTGAATTCAAAAGGTCTATTTTACCTTTTTTTGACGGAATTTTCACATTTAATGCCAATCATTTGCAGGCAATTTTGAAGAGATAAATTTGATGGAGGCGGCGGGAC
>JBBQOA010000097.1:0-10853 GCA_038330465.1 Pyrinomonadales bacterium | reverse complement strand
TTGGCAAATGGCGCTGGCTCGGCACCAATACGCTGATCTTCGACGCCGAAACGCGTTTTCCGGCGGCGACAAAATTTACCGCGACCGTTCCGCAAGGCACCGCTTCACAAGTCGGCGGAATTCTGGCGAAAGATTTCAGTTTTACATTTACGACGCCGCCGCCGAAGATCGAAGCGTTTGCCCCGAAAGAGAAAGACGCGGATGTTTTCCCCGAATATGCGCTGATGACGGCAAAATTTGATCAGGAAATCGACGAAAAAGCCATTTTGCCCAAAATCAGCGTCTTTGCCGACGGAAAACGAATGCCGGTCAAGCTGATAACCGATGAAACTGATGGCAGTTATATAGTTGTTCAGCAGTTAGGCGAAATTCAGCCGAAACATTGGCTGGCATTTCGGACGATCGAACGGCTTCCGCTCAATGCCGAGATCAAGGTCGTTTTCGAGAAAGGTTTGCCGTCTGCCGAAGGCGAATTGACCACCGAGGGCGAACAGATCTTTTCGTTCAAAACCTTGGAGCCTTTGAAATTCGTCAAATCTTTTTGTGGCAACTACGATAATAAAACCGACTGCGCGCCTTCGGACGATCTCAGAATTCGTTTCAATCACTCGCTCTATCCGGCGCCCTTTGAACCCGGCAATGTAACGGTCGAACCATTGATCGAAAACGTCAAGATAATTCCGCAGGGCAATCAGATCTATATTCAAGGCAAGAAAAAACCGAACACGACGTATCGAGTCAAGGTTTTGGGCGCGATCAAAGATTTTTACAAGCTGCCGCTTGGCAGCGATTTTTCGACCGTTTTCGAGGTCGGTATCGAGCATCCGAAATTTTTCGCGCAGGGCGGCGATTTTGTCACGCTCGACCCGCAGGCGAAACCGACCTTTTCGGTCTATTCACAAAATCAAGCGAGTTTGAAAATCAAACTTTACGCCGTCGCGCCCGAGGATTTTTCGAAGTACCAGCAGCTTTTGCGTGATTTTTACAACAACCAAATGCTCGCGCCGACACCGGATTTCGGCAGGCTGATCTTTGACAAAACGATTGAAACCAACGCCGAACCCGATGCCTTGACCGAAACGCGGGTCGATCTGAGCGAGGCGCTGACAGGTAATCTCGGACACGCGATCCTGATCGCCGAACCGACCGTTAAAAGTAAAGATTACGACTATGAAAATCGTCCGTTGATGACGTGGATGCAGTCGACCAATATCGGCATTGACGCGATTATTGATTATGAAAACCTGACCGCTCTCACGACCGACCTGAAAACGGCGAAACCGCTCGGCAATGCTGAAATTTCGGTTTACAACAAACAAGTTCGCGCTTTTAATTCGATGACGGACGAAACCGGAACCGTCAATGTAGAATTGCCGGCTGAATCCGGCGAATTTCTGCTTGTCAAAAACGGCAATGATACGGCAATTCTGCCGCCGAGAGATTATTATTACGGGCTTTTTGGAAATCAAGCAGACCGCAAACAATACGACGTTTCCCGCTGGTTCGTCTTCGATGACCGCAAAATGTATCGCCCGAACGAAGAAGTTTCGATTAAGGGTTATCTGCGCAAAGTGACGGGCGGAAAATTTACCGATATTGCCGAACTTGGAAAAAACACGAAAAGCGTCAATTACATCTTGCGCGATCCGCGAAATAACGAGATCGCCCGCGGAACCGCCCAGCTCAACGCTTTCGGCGCGTTCGATTTCAATATAAAGCTGCCCGAAAACATCAATCTCGGCTATCAACGGCTGGAATTTTGGACGAGCGGTTTTTCCGGATATCCCGAGTTTCAGCATAATTTTCAGGTGCAGGAATTTCGCCGCCCCGAATTTGAAGTCGCGGTCGAAGCCGAAACGCCCGCGCCGTTTTTTGTCGGAACTTCCGCCGTCGTCAGCGCCGAAGCCAAATATTATACGGGCGGCTTTTTGTCCGACACCGCTGTCAACTGGACCGTTTCCGCCTATCAAACGACTTATTCGCCGCCGAATCACGAAGATTTCACCTTCGGCACGTTCGTTCCGTGGTGGCGCAATTTTTCCGAAAATTCGAGAATTTATTATTCCGTTCCGGCGCAGTATTTCGGCGGCACGACCGACGCCGGCGGCAAACATCGGATCAATCTCGATTTTACGGCGGCAAATCCGGCGCGCCCGTACCGTTTACGGGCAACCGCCGAACTGCAGGACGTCAATCGTCAGGCGGTCGCCGACACCAAAACTTTTCTGGTTCATCCGTCGGACGTGTATGTCGGGCTGCGGTCATCGAAAACTTTTGTGCGGCAGAACGAACCGCTCGCCGTGGAAGCGATCGCGACCGATCTTGACGGCAAATTTGTCAGCGGCGCGCCGATCAAGATCGATGCCGTTTTGAAAGATTGGCAAAAATCCGGTAGCAGTTGGCAATTGGTGACGGTCGATACGCAAACCTGTGAGCTAATCTCGGCAAATGAAAAAGTGTCGTGTAATTTTACCGCTAAACAAGGCGGCGTTTTTACATTTTCGGCGACGGTTCTCGATTCCCGCGAGCGTCCGAATTCAAGCGACATAACGATTTGGGTCGCCGGCGGAAATACCGCGCCGAAACGCGGTGTCGAACAAGAAAGCGTCGAATTGATCCCCGACAAAAAAGAATACGCACCCGGCGAGACGGCGGAAGTTCTGGTCAATGCGCCGTTTTTCCCCGCCGAAGCGATTCTCACGCTCGAATGCAACGGCATCATCAAGACCGAGCGTTTGACGATCAGCGAAAGTTCGACCGTTTTGCGGATTCCGATCGAAGAGCGTTTCTTGCCGAATATTCACGTGCAGGTCGATCTGACGGGCGTCGCCGACCGCACGAATGACACCGGTGAGATCGATAAGACGCTTCCGAACCGTCCGGCATTTGCGGGCGGCGAACTGAATCTGAATATTTCAAAAGAGTCGCGAAAATTGAACGTAGCGGTCGCGCCCGTCGAAAAAACACTTGCGCCGGGCGAACAAACAAATATCAATATTGAAGTCAAAGATAATCTTGGAAATTCGGTTGCTAATTCGGAAATTGCCGTCGTCGCGGTCGATGAAAGCGTGCTCGCGCTGAGCGATTATAAAATTCAAAATCCGCTCGATGCTTTCTACCAACAAATTGCTGCAAATGTCGCGCATTATCATTCGCGCGAAAAAGTTCTTTTGGGAAATCCGAGCGCACTCAGCGCCAAACAGATCGAAAATTTGCCGGTCGCCGGGCGCAATTTTAGTTCACTGCTACTCGACGGCGCAAGTGATGATTTAAGCGGTAGCAAAAAAAGCATCATCAGGTCTGAAGCCGACAAAAATTACAAAAACTGGATCAATAAAGATGTCGCTTACATCATTTCCGAACCGGAAAAAGCCGAAATAAACGTTCGCCGAAATTTTGACGCGCTCGCGATCTTTGCGCCGTCCGTCGTCACGGATGCGAACGGCAAGGCAAGCGTTAAGCTCAAACTTCCCGACAATCTGACGCGCTACCGGATCACGGCGGTCGCCGTCACGAAATCGAAACAATTCGGCTTGGGCGAATCGAACATCACGGCGAAACAGTTGCTGCAAGTGCGCCCGTCCGCGCCGCGTTTTATGAATTTCGGCGACCGCGCGGAGCTTCCCGTTGTCCTTCAAAATCAAACCGACAAGCCTTTGACGATCAATGTCGCGATTCGCGCGAGTAACGCTCTTTTGACCGATGGAAACGGCAAAAAAGTGACAGTCGCGGCAAATGACCGCGCCGAGATCCGTTTTCCGGTCGCGAGCGAAAAAGCCGGGACGGCGCGTTTTCAGATCGGCGCGACGAGCGGAAAATTTGCCGATGCCGCCGAGATCGAGTTTCCCGTTTACACGCCGGCGACGAGCGAAGCCTTTGCGACTTACGGGACGACCGAAGAAAACGGCGCGATCATTCAAACAATTTCTGCGCCGAAAGAAGTTTTCGCAGATTTCGGCGGCTTGGAAGTGACGACTTCTTCGACGCAGTTGCAGGAATTGACCGACGCTTTTATCTATCTGCAAACTTATCCCTACGGATGCAGCGAACAAGTTTCTTCGCGCGTCCTTTCGGTTGCCGCCGTGCGCGATGTGCTGACGGCTTTTGAAGCGAAAGATCTGCCTTCGAAAGAAAAGATCGAAGCCGGTATGAAAGCCGACATCACGCGTTTGCAGCAGCTTCAGCATTACGACGGCGGTTTTAGTTTTTGGCGCAGCGACGACGAAAGTTTTCCCTTCGTCTCGGTTCACGTCGCGCACGCGATCGCCCGCGCCCGGGCAAAAGGCTACGCGGTTCCGGATGAAATGATCGCGAAATCGCTGTCTTATTTGAAAAATATCGAATCGAAATTGCCCGAAACCTATTCGGAAGAATCGCGCCGGGCGATCGCGGCATACGCGCTTTACGTCCGCGACCTGCTTGGCGATAAGGATGCCGCGAAAGCAAAGAAATTATTGGAGGACGCGGGGCTCGAAAAACTTTCGGCGGAATCGCTCGGCTGGCTTTTATCGGTGCTGACAGACGACAAAAATTCGGCAGCGGAAGCCGCCGCGATCAAACAAAATCTGCTCAATCGCATCACCGAAACCGCCGGAAACGCGCATTTTGTGACGAATTACACAGACGGCGAATATGTTTTGCTGAGTTCCGCGCGCCGCGCCGACGCCATTATTTTGGAAGCCTTTCTCAAGTCAGAATCGTCGGCGGATGGGCAAACTTCTGCAAATCCGCAATCCGCAATCCAAAACCCGAAATCGAATTCGCTGATCCCGAAGATCGTCCGCGGATTGCTCGCCGCCAGAATCAAAGGACGCTGGCAAAGCACGCAGGAAAACGCGTTCGTGCTTCTCGCGCTCGACAAATATTTTCACGCCTATGAAAAAACCACGCCGAATTTTGTCGCCAAAATCTGGCTCGGAAATGTTTTTGCGGGCGAACAAAAATTTGCGGGGCGTTCAGCCGATTCAAATCTGATAAAAGTGCCGATGAATTATCTCCAAACGCAAAACGCGCGGCAAGATCTGATTCTCGACCGGCAGGGCGAAGGACGGCTTTACTACCGGATCGGTCTGAAATACGCGCCGAAAAATCTCAAGCTTGCGGCGACCGATGAAGGTTTTGTGGTTTCGCGGCAGTACGAAGCGATTGATAACGCGGATGACGTCAAACAAAATGCGGACGGAAGCTGGACGATCAAAGCCGGTGCGCGCGTTCGGGTCAATGTTCAGATGGTCGCGCCGACGCGGCGTTATCACGTCGCACTCGTCGATAACCTGCCCGCCGGAATCGAGATCATCAATCCGCGGCTCGCGACTTCGGGCAATAATTATATAAATTTCACCTACGATCAAAGAAAGCGCTCGTTTTGGTTTGAGCACCAGAATTTTCGCGATAATCGCGCCGAAGCCTTTACGACATTATTGACCGAAGGCGTTTGGAATTATTCGTATCTCGCGCGGGCAACAACGCCCGGCAATTTCGTCGTGCCGCCCGCCAAAGCCGAAGAAATGTATGCTCCGGAAACTTTCGGCAGGAGCAAGACGGATTTTGTGCGGATTGAATAATACCGAGGAAAACCCCGACTGTGCATTTGCGAAACTTGATCGACACCGTTCGCGCGGCGCGTCGTTCAAGCAAATCTTTTGGTTCTAATCGGGCAAATTTTCGCTGAGAATTCTGACGACATTGCCGCCCATTATTTCGGCGATCTCTTCGTCGGTGAAATTTTCGTCCATTAAGGCTTCGGTGACCAGCGCCTCGCCGCTCGTATCGAACGGAACTTTGACCGAACCGTCGAAATCCGAACCGAGGGCGACGTGGCTTGCGCCGATCACATTTGCCGCGTAACGAATCGCTTTGGCAATGCTGCCTGCGTCGCTGCCGCAAACTGCCGTGTCCCAAAAGCCGATCCCGACGATGCCGCCGGTTTTGGCGATCGCGCGAAGCTGTTCGTCCGATAAATTTCGTTGATTGTCGCAAGTTCCGCGAACGCCCGTGTGCGAAACGACAACCGGTTTGGTCGCGATCGCCAGCACATCATCGATCGTTTTTGCCGACGAGTGCGCGACGTCAACGAGCATTCCTTTCGCTTCCATCCGGCGAATCATTTCTTTGCCTTTGTCGGTCAGACCGTATTTTTGAACGCCGTGCGCCGACCCGCCGATGTCGTTGTCGAAAAAATGCGTCGGCGCCATCATCCGAAATCCGGCGTCGAATAAAACGTCGATGTTATCGAGATTTCCGTCGAGTGCGTGGGCACCTTCGATGCCGAGCCAACCGCCGACGATCTTTTCGGTTTTTCTTTTCTCAAGAAAGTTTTTCAGATCGGACTTCGTTTTGATCAAAACCAATTTTCCGCCCGAATTTTCGCTGTATTCCTTGAGTTTGGCGGCTTGATAAAGCGCGCGTTTCGTCAAACTCGAAAGATTTTCGAGCGGCTGGCGCTGGGCGAGTGCGAGCCAGAAAATATTGTCGGTGTCGTCCGTATTGCGTTCGATATTGAGCCCGCGCGGCGTTTTCGTGACGACCGTAAAGGCTTGCAGCGCAACATTTCCTTCCAATAATTTCGGCACATCAACTTGGCTGATCTCGCTTTTTTCAAGCAAGTTCCGATTCCACAAAAGCGCGTCGGCGTGCAGGTCGGCAACAATCAGTTTTTCGTGCAGGAGCCGCGCTTTTTCCGAAACCTGATACGGCGGTTTGTTGATCACGGGGTTAAGCGATTTTTCAACCATCGGCGCCGCAAAACCAAAGAAAAAGACGAGGAAGCCGACGAGCAAAACGACAAAAATTACAGCAAGAATTTTTAAGATTTTTTTCATTTTGTAATTCGCAAATTGTAGAATAGTCTTACAAGATTATGATCGGAATCAGAAATTTTAAGATTCGCTAAAGTTCTTTTTCCAATCCTTTTATCAATTATCGCAAATGCTTTGATAAGAGGGTTTACAGATTGTAGCGCATCTTTTATCGGTAAATTCAAAAACTCGTGCATGGCATTTCCGAAATTTTGTGGATTATAGATTTCGCTATTTATCAAAATTTCCTTTACATGCTGCCCGTTTATATTGGAATTCCAATATAAATCTTGTTCCGCAAAAACATAGTCATAATGTTTAATATCGAATATTTTTTGCCTATCAACCAAAATCCAAACTTTATCCGCACCATCGTGAGATTTGCGATAACTTGTTAAATGAAAATCTATTCTGTCGGCAAGTTCGGAACCGATGAAACTTTTAACCTTAGCTTTTAATTTTGACCATTGCATGACTTTAAATTTTTATCGTGCAGCCATTTGCATCCGATTCGTGCGCCGCGTCCAAGATCTTTTGGACGCGCAAACCGTCTTCAAACGTCGCCGCGTGTTCGATTTCGGTTTTTCCTTCGCGAATCGCTTTGATGATTTCGGGCGCAAAGTTCATAAAGCCGCGTCCGAAGCCCGTGTCGGGAATGCCGTCGATGTTTTTGCCGAGATCGGTTTCGATTTCGGTCCAATCATTTTCACCCGCAAGCCCAAGAAAAAGCTCGCCGCGATGTTCGACGCGAAGCGCGCCTTTGGTGCCGAAAAATTCCATCCGGTTTTGATATTTCGGATATTCGACCATCGACGCCGAAACGGTCGCGGTCGCGTCCGTCGTCAAATCGCTGTCGGCAAAACGTAAAATTAAATTAACTTCGTCGTCGGTCGTCACGACGCGCAGTTCGCCGTTTGAATCCCGGCGCTCTTTGACGTGCGTTTGCAATTGACAAAAAACCTCGGCGATTTCCGCGTCCAAAAACCAGTAGAGCGAATCGAGCGAATGCGAAACGACCGCGCCGAGCGCACCGCCGCCCGCCTTTGCGTCCGACCACCAATTCCAAGGCAAACCGGCATCGCCGCGCTGCGGAGCGCGAAAATTCGCTTTCGCGTGGCGAACCTGCCCGATCGCGCCGTTTCTGAGCAGTTCAAAGGCTTTGCGCCGTCCGTCGAGAAATCTCAGTTCGTGATCGATCAGCGCCAAAACCTTTTTTTCGCGGGCTTTTTCCGTCAATGCCCGCGCTTCTTCCGCATTCATCGCCATCGGTTTTTCGCCCAAAACGTGTTTGCCGTTTTCGAGAGCGCGCATCGTCATTTCGAAATGCGTGACGGGCGGCGTCGTGATCAGAACGAGATCGACGTCCGCGTGATCGATCGTCGTGCGCCAATCGTCCGTAAAATGCGCGACGTTAAATTCCCGCGCCGTGCTTTCGGCGTTTGCCAAAGTTCCGCTCGCGACCGAAACGATCTCGGCGCCTTCGCTCGCCAAAAACGCCGGAATCTGCACGCGCCGCGCAAAACCCGTTCCGATTATTCCGATTCCGACTTTTTCTTTCATGACAAAAATTAAATCACGAATCGCAGACAAAACAAAAAGCGCGAAGAACTTAAATTCTTCGCGCTTTTTGAAACTTATTAAATCTCAAATCCGAGATCCTTTCAGCCTTTGTCAATTCCCAATTCCAAACTTCCTTTTTTGCGTTTATCGCCGTAGCGCAGAAAATATTCGTAAGCCTCTCTGTTTTCCTGACTCATCAGCGTAATTTTTGCGCCGATCAGATAACGCGCCGTTGAAATATGTTGTCCGACCTGTTCGTAGCGGCTTCCGACGATCTGCATCTGCACCTTTCCGTCGGGCAGATCGATCTCGACATTTAAGGTTCGTCCTTCACCGACCAGATAGTTTTCCTTGATCCGAATTGCCGAAACGATGAACGCAATACCCGAACGGCTGAGATCTTTTGTCTCGCCCATCACCGCTAAAGTTTCCAGCGGCATTGTCAGTCTTCCGGTATTTTTGTCCGGCTCAAACCAAATCTTAATCGGGAATTCGTAATTCTTGCGTGGAGAAACCACACGCTCCGTTATGGATTTGTTGAACCTGGAAACTAATTTTCGTATCATTATTTTGTTGTTTTAGCAGTCGGTTTGCTCAAAAAACATTGTGACTAAACAACTTATAAACCTTTTTCAAAAAAATTTCAACAGTTATTTTCAAAATGTCACAAATAATTTACTTTTTGACCGGTTGTGCCTGACGATCTTTAGCCGTCAGAATCGGATTTTTCTTATCGTCGAGCTCCAAAAGAAACGAAAGCTTGCCGGTTTTTCCGTAAATTGCCGGTTCCGCCGTCGCGGAATATTTCTTCTTGTCGGAGCTCACCAAAACCTTGTAATTATAACCGGTCGATTCAGATGTCAGCGCGTCTTCGGGCAGAAAACCTTTCTCGACAAGTGCCGTTATTTCGCCGTAAAGACCGCCATTTTGCAAGGCATAGACCATCTGCGCCTTAGAAACGCGCTCGATCATCGCCTTCGCTTCCGATTCGTGCGTTTGCAGACGAAGATTGAAAAAATATTGATTGCCTTCTTTTTTGACCGTCGATTCGGATTGCTCGTCAACCGTCAGAATCACCCAGAAATTGCCTTCTTTGCGCAGGCGAATTTCCTGCAATTCGATCTGTTTCGTTTCATTATCGGGCAATTTAGCGGTGACGGTCGCGTAATTTCCCGAAATGATCTCGCAGTTGATCTCGATCTCAGACGGAATTTGCTGCGCGATCGGCGCCAGATCAAGTTGCAATTCCTGAAGTTCGGTATCGGTCAAGCCTTCGATCGCCGGACGCAGATTGGTCAAAAACATCGCTTCGCGGAAACGATTTTCGCGCAGACTTTTGTAAAAAACGCGAACCGTATCAGCCGGCGAATCCTTCTCGATATCGATCGTCGCGCCTTTGGTCGTTTTGGCGGAAGTTTTGACAACTGTCGATAATTCCGCATTTTTAACGGGCGGCAGCGTCTCGCTGACTTCCTCTTTCGCAGCATCGACGGCGCAGCCGCCGATCATCAAAACCGAAAAGATTGCCCCTAAAAGAAAGAAATTTGTAAATCGCTTGAACTCTGAAAATACTTTGGACATTGAATCTGCTCTCCGAAATTCTAAAAAGATGATTTTTTGAATTGAAAATTGAATTTTTTTTGCGGGAAACGTGTCAAAAATTGGAAATCGACACGCTTTAGGTATTATAGTGTGTTGCGTATAAAAATGTAAAACGAAATTTTACATTTTTATCAATAATTTTAAATAAAAAAATTCAGACGGAAATGCGGCTTTTTGAAAGCCCGCCGTTGCATCAACCGCGACGCTTTCAAAAAGCCATATTTCCGTCTTGTTTTTATTCTTCTTCAACCGTGCAAAGCAGCGGATATTCGTGCGCCCGCGACAAATTCATCGCTTTTTCGGCTTTCATATTCGCCACTTCGAAGGGATAAATTCCGGCGATTCCGACGCCGTCGTTGTGAACTTTGAACATAATACTGAAGGCTTCGGCTTCGGAGCGCAGAAAAACTTGGACGAGAACAAAGACGACAAAATCCATCGTCGTAAAATCGTCGTTGTGAAGAATGACTTTGTAAAGTTTCGGCTTTTCGAGCTTTGTTTCGCTCTCGGTCAGCACGTCGCCGCCGTGTTCGATGTCCGGTAAATCAGGCATATTAATCGTAATTATTTTTCAATTTCGGTCGGGAGAAAGAGCCGATCAAACTCTTTCGTCATTACAGCTTTTCTCCCGTAAACATCAATAATAACAGATAGCGATTGAATATTTTTTTCATAGATTTCACTTTTTGATTTTTCGGATTAAATTTTCGCCACCTCAAAATAAGTTTTGATCGCGTTATATTTCGAGGAATTTTCCAAAATATCGAAAACCTCCGCGTAATTATCCAAACCTACGACCTTGTGCGTCATCATTTTCGAAAGCCAACCGGCATGCATCGCTTCGCACAAAGCCAAATCTTTGACGCCCATCTCAAAATGTTCGCGGTTCGCATT
>JBBQOA010000096.1:0-10954 GCA_038330465.1 Pyrinomonadales bacterium | reverse complement strand
CAATCGGCGATCAATCTCAATCCGGTTGCGCCGGAAGAGCGCCCCGTCCAGCCCGAAAAGAAACCGACCGTTGACGAGATTCTGGCAAATTACGAAACCGCGCTTGGCGGCAAGGCGAATCTCGCGAAAGTCACGTCGCGGCAGATCAAAGCAAGCCGCGTCGAAGCCGACGGCAAAACTATGGAAACGGAAGAAATCTGGCAAAAGGGCAATAAAATGCTCGTTAGCACGACTTACGGCACGACCGTCGTGACCGAGGGCTTCGACGGCGCAAAGGCGTGGAAAACGTCGAACAAAGACGCGATCGAGTTAAAAACGGACGAAGCCGAACAGATCAAACGCGAAGCGCAGATCCGGGCGGGCGATCTGAAATCGATCTACAGCCAAATGGATTATCGTTTTACGGATAAAATTGACGGGCGCGAAGTTTATCTCGTCCTCGCGACGACCGCCGCGAACAGCCGCGAAAGATTGTTTTTTGACGCGGTCACCGGTTTGCTCGTCCGCCGCTCGGCAGGCGTTCCGACCGTTTTGGGATTTTTCGTTTATCAGGTCGATTACGCCGATTACAAAGATTTCGGCGGCGTCAAATTACCGACGACCATTCGTTTTGCCGTCCCGAATATTCGCTGGACGCGGAAAGTTTTGGAAGTGAAAAATAATGCGGCAGTTGATGATGCAAAATTTGTGAAATGATTTTCGCGGTAATCGGTTTTAGCGTCGAAGACGCAAAAAGAAAATAGCCGGATGTGAAACGTCTGGTAAAATGTGACAAATTATCCGCGTTGAAGACGCGAAAAGAAATAAATGCCGTCGAGTCATATTTCATCGAATTTTCATCTTGTCTTTTCGACAAAAGAGCGTTTGCCGTTAATTACAGTCGAATGGCGCGAAAGATTACACGCTTATCTCGGCGGAATCGTTAAAGGAATGGAAGCAATGCCTTTGGCAATCGGCGGCGTTGCCGATCACGTTCATTTGCTTGTCAGTTTGAAATCAAAACATCGGCTTGATTATTTTTTACGAGATTTGAAAGCAGATTCGTCAAATTGGGCTCATACGGAATTGCGAAAAAAGTTTGAGTGGCAAAAAGGTTACGGTGCATTTTCCGTTAGCCCTTCAAGCATTGAGGGTGTGAAAAGATACATTGCCAATCAGGAAAAGCATCACGAGAAAAAGAATTTTCAGGCGGAATATATCGAACTATTAAAAATAAGCGGGATTGAATATGATGAAAAATTTTTGTGGTGAATAAATCTTTCGCGTCTTCAACGCGAGAATATTATATCGATAGTTCCAGACGTTTTACCTCTGGCTATTATCTTATGACGGCTTCGCCGTTTTTATTGGAATTATTTGAGGAAAATCTTATGTCAAGAATAATTAAATGTGGACTTATCCAAGCGCACAACGTCGGTGATGTCGAAAAGCCCATCGAGGAAATCAAGCGGGCGAACATCGAACATCAGATGAAAATGGTCGAAGATGCTGCCGAGAAAGGCGTCCAGATGCTTTGTTTTCAGGAAATTTTTACGACGCCCTACTTTTGCGCCGAACAGCAGACGCGCTGGTATGAAGCGGTCGAAAAAGTTCCCGACGGCAAAACCGTTCAGATGATGCAGTCCGTCGCCAAAGAAAAAGGAATGGTTTTGATCGTGCCGATTTACGAAGAAGAAATTTCGGGCGTTTATTACAATACTGCCGCCGTGATCGATGCCGACGGCAAATATTTGGGCAAATACCGCAAAACGCATATTCCGCACGTCGCGCCCGGTTTTTGGGAGAAATTTTATTTTCGCCCCGGAAACTTGGGTTATCCGTGTTTCGATACGGCGTTTGCGCGGATCGGCGTTTATATCTGCTACGACCGCCATTTTCCCGAAGGTGCGCGCTGTCTTGGACTGAACGGCGCGGAGATCATCTTTAATCCGTCGGCGACGGTTGCGGGTTTGAGCGAATATCTCTGGAAGCTCGAACAACCGGCGCACGCCGTTGCGAACGGTTATTTCGTCGGCGCGATCAACCGCGTCGGGACGGAAGCGCCGTGGAACATCGGCGAATTCTACGGTCAGAGCTATTTCTGCGATCCGCGCGGGCAGATCATCGCCGAAGCCTCGCGCGATCAGGATGAATTAGTCGTCGCCGATCTCGATATGGACAAGATCAAAGAAGTCCGCAATACGTGGCAGTTTTATAGAGATCGAAGACCCGACGCTTACGGCGCGATCGTCGCGGATTAAAGAAATTTTAGCCGCAGATGAACGTGGATTATGAGCGAAGAAATTAAAAAGCATCCGTTGAATGTTAAAGGTAAGTATTACGTTGATTATGATACTTGCCTAAATCATTGTTGTTTCGACATTGCTCCGAATAATTTCAAAATGGATGAAAATTATGTAGCTTACGTTTCCAAACAACCCGAAACAGCAGAAGAGGAAGCGCAATGCTTGGAAGCGAAGATGTGTTGTCCGGTCGAAGCAATTTATGATGATGGTGAATAAAAATCTATGAAACATCTTTTCAAGCTAAAATTCGCGGTCTTGCTGTTGTTCGTATTTGCACTTTCCGCCTTCGCGCAGAGCAACGCGAAAATCGAGCGGGATTTGGTCGCGGCGATCAAGGAAGTGCAGAAATATTCGGATTACGGGACGAGTTACGACGAAGAAAAACTTTCGGCGGCGAACAAGAATTTTGAAGAAAAACTACTCAAGTACACGAAAAACGCTTCGACTTTGAGTTATAAATTTGCGGCGCTCGAAAAGCTGATGCAGGTTGCTTCGTCCGGCGACGGAAGGTTTCGAATTTATTCGTGGGACAGCGAAACCGGCGGCACGATGCACGATTATTCACGCGTTTATCAATACCAGAGCGCGGACGGCAAGGTTTATTCACAGGTCGATGAAACGGCGGAAGAAGACGGCGGCGCGGGCAGTTTTGTGACCGATATTTTTACGATCGATGCTAAAAGCGGCAAGATCTATATTGTTTGCGCGACCTTTATCGGTTCGACCCAGGATCGTTATCAATCGGCGAGTCTTTACCGAATCGACGGCGAAAAGCTCGTCGATAAAGTAAAACTGATCAAAACGAAATCGGGATTGACCGATAATTTAAGTTTCGAATACAATTTTTTCTCGGTCGTCGACCGCAAGGACAGACCTGTAAAATTGATCTCGTTTGATAAAAACACACAGACACTCAAAATTCCGGTTGTTATTAACGATAAAGAATTTCTAAATGGAAAGGTCACGAACAAGTTTATAAATTACAAATTCGACGGCACATATTTCGTCAAGGTGAACTAGATGCAGGAAAGAGAAAAATATTCGTCCGAAGCGAAATGGGAATCGGTCGTCGGCTATTCGCGGGCGGTCAAGGTCGGCTCGCGGATCTATGTGACAGGCACGACCGCGACGGATGAAAACAGCCAAGTTGTCGGCGTTGGCGACGCTTACGCGCAGACCGTCCAGACGATCAAAAATATCGAAAAAGCGTTAAACGCGCTCGGCGCAACTCTGGAAAATGTTGTCCGCACGCGAATGTTCGTGACTGATATTTCGCGCTGGGAAGAATTTGGGAAAGCGCACGGCGAATTTTTCGGCGAGATAATGCCTGCAACGACGATGGTCGAAGTTGCAAAATTGATCGACCCGCAAATGCTCATCGAAATCGAAGCCGACGCGGAAATGTGATGAACTCAAAAAGTAAGAAAGACAGTTTAGAAACGGTTGTTTGCGACGAGTGCGAAAGCAAATTTTATCGAATAAGTTCTGAGATGAGTTCTTTGTGTCCTGAATGTGCCAACGCTTTGTATGGCTATCAAGCCTGCAAACATGAATTTGATTACGGAAGATGTTTGAAGTGTTATTGGGATGGTTCAACTTCAACATATATTAAAAATTTGAAGCGAGCAGAATTGTAAATTATGACAGAACTTTCAAACGAACAAATTGAGCAAAACTTTGCGGAAATCAATCCGCGGTTGTCGCAGGCGGAAGCGGTTTTTGAAGCGAATCGGTGTCTTTATTGTTTTGATGCGCCGTGCACGCACGCGTGTCCGACGCATATTGATGTGCCGTCGTTTATCAAAAAGATCGCGTCAGGCAATCTGACGGGTTCGGCACGGGTCATCTTTGAGGCGAATCCGATCGGTGCGTCGTGTGCGCGGGTGTGTCCGGTCGAGGTTTTGTGCGAAGGCGCGTGCGACGAAAAAACTTTGATGGATGCGCCGATCCAGATCGGACGCCTGCAAAGATATGCGACCGATCACGCGATCGAAAATGGCAAGCAAATCTTTCAAAAAGGCGAATCGAACGGCAAATCTATTGGCATCATCGGTTCGGGTCCGGCGGGTTTGAGTTGCGCGACATATCTCGCGCGGCTCGGTTATGACGTGACCGTTTACGAACGCAAACCGCTCGCGGGCGGGCTCGATACTTACGGAATGGCGGAATATAAAATGCCGCAGAAAACTTCGCTCGAAGAAGTGCGATTGGTCGAAAATCTCGGCGTTAAATTTGAGTTAAACTCGGAGATCGCCGTCATGCAGAATCCGCCGGCGCTTGAAAGCAAACAAAAAGCAAGGCTCGTTAAATTATCGGCAAATTTTGATGATTCAGATCTGTTAAGCAAACACGACGCGGTTTTTCTCGCCGTCGGGCTTGGCGAAACGAATAAATTAAATGTCAAAGGCGAAGATCTGGACGGCGTGCTCGACGCGCTTGAGTTTATCGAAAAGATCAAAACGCGCGATTGGCAATCCGTTCCGCTTGGGCGCACGGTTGCCGTGATCGGTGCCGGAAACACCGCGATCGATGCCGTCACGCAAGCCAAACGCCTCGGCGCCGAACGTGTTTTGATGATCTACCGACGCACCGAAAAAGACATTTCCGCCTACGAATACGAATACGAACTGGCGAAAAAAGACGGCATCGAATTTATGTGGCAAACCGTGCCGGTCGAGATCTTAGGCAGCGGCAAGGTCGAGAAATTGCGCGTTAAAAAATCCGACGGCAGCGAATTCGAGATCGATTGCGAACTGGTCATCAAAGCGATCGGTCAACAAAAACAAGGCGGATTCTTAAAAGCGCTCGGCATCGAATTTGACGAAAAGCAGCGCGTCGCGGTCAATGAATCGATGCAAACCTCGAACCCGCGCATTTTCGCGGGCGGCGATTGCGTCAACGGCGGACGCGAAGCGGTCGACGCTTCGCAGATGGGCAAACTCGCGGCGCAAGGCATTCATTTTTCTTTAACGGGCGAAAGCGTGAAATTTGCGGGCGCGTGATAATTTTCTTGATATGTATAGATATGTCGGTATAATTGAAAATGGAATTTGAGTGGGATAAAGAAAAGGCGACTGCAAATTTCAAAAAACACGGTGTGAGTTTTGAAGAAGCGGCGCTCGCATTTTTTGATGAAAATGCCGTCGAACTTTTTGATGAAACGAATTCAGAAGCTGAAATTCGTTATCAACTTATTGGAATTTCCAACACGAGGCTAATATTCGTTGCATATACGGCGCGAAATGAAAAGATCCGAATCATTTCAGCAAGAAAGGCAAATGCAAAACAGATAAGGATTTACAATGAGCAAAACGACTAAGAATATAACATACACTGTCACAGAAGAAGAATACAGAGCGGAACTTGCCCAAGGACTAACAGAAGATGAAGTAATGAAACCCGGAACATACAAGGTTCGCCGATCACCTTGGGCTGAAAAACTAAAAAATACAAATAAGGTAAAGGTTTCAATGTATCTGGATGAGGTTGTGGTCGAATATTTCCGTGCCAGAGCCGAATCGCCGAACGCCGCACCGTATCAAACGCAGATCAACAACGAACTGCGCCGCATTATGGAAAACGATTCGCGGGAAGTTCAAAGTATTGAAAACGACATTCTAAACAACGAAGAATTTTTGCGGGCTTTGAAGAAAAAACTTGAAGCGGTTTGAATACGCTGTAAAATTAGATTTGCTATGACTACAAAATCTATTGATGATTCGCCTGTTTGGAAACAATTTGAAACCGAAGCCAAAAAGCGTCGGCGCAATCCGGTCAAACTCGTGCTCGAATTGATGAAAGAACAAGTGGAAATTTGGGAGCACGAAAAACTTGACGATGAAATAAGTAAAGAGGCACAAAAAAGCGGCTACACGGAGGACGATGCCGTCGAACTCGTGCGCCAATATCGGCGGGAGAAACGAGAAAATACCGCCTCGTAAAGACCGGATCGCGGTTGTATTTGATACGGATATTTTAATTGCAAATATGAAATCTAATATGGAAGATAAAGAAAAACCAAATGAAGGAAAATTCAATATGGAAGATTTGACTTTAGTTCAAAAGCTATTAGAGTTTGCTATTAAACATAGTGGAAAGATTAAATACTCTGCTATAGGTCTTTTGCTTATTGCAATTGTAGCAACTCTAATTTTGGCGTTATTCAACCAAAAAGCGTATTTGGCAGTTTTTGCGGTCGCTTTTGGCTTAGTTGGTGCAGTTTTGATATTTGTCTTTCAAGAGATAGTAAGGAATGCACGAATTAAATCAATTCTTGATATTACGATTCAAGCTCAAGTAATTTTTTGGATAGTTATATTAGTTTTTGGCATTTTGGTTGTTCCAACTGCGGGAGCAATGGTTTCATTAATATTCTTCTGCAAACCAACACCTCTTCGAATAATATTAGACATAAAATGCGATGAATCGCCTAGTCCAACGCTAACACCGACACCATCGGAGACACCAAAACTTGCCCCTTTAATTAAAATAACTTTCCCTCAGAAAGGAATAGTTGCCGCTCGTAAAGATAATCCAGAGGGTGATTTATTAAATGTAGCTGGAACTGTAGAAAATATTGATTTAGATATGAAATGGAGAGTTTGTATTTTAGACCAGTCAAGTTCCAATGAAGTAATGGGTAAAGGATTTCTACAAGGAGAATGTTTCTCTATTAAGAATAAAGATTGGAAGACAACGATTTCTCTTGGTCATAAAGGAGCATTATTACCAAGAAATAATGGTGAGGTAGATACAAAATCTTATAACATTATGGCTATATTGCTTGATGAAAAGGGATTTAACACATTTAGTTCTAGATGTCCTTCAAAAGACAAAGAACAAAATTGCGACTGGGAAAAGCCTAAAGAAGCGATAGCAACAGATGAAGTAAATATTGCTGCTTATGTACCAAAATAACAGTATTAGATTTTTGAGAAAACTTTTATGGCAGACTTATCAATAAATTTCGCGGGCATCAAATCGCCGAATCCGTTTTGGCTGGCATCGGCACCGCCGACGAATATGGGTTCGATGATCGAACGGGCGTTTGATGCGGGTTGGGGCGGCGCGGTCTGGAAGACTCTTGGCGAGCCGATCGTCAATGTTTCGTCGCGGCTTGCTTCCCTTGATAACGGCGCGCTTCGGATGATCGGACTCAATAATATCGAGCTCATCACCGACCGTTCTTTGGAAATCAATCTCAAGGAAATGGCGGAGTGCAAAAAGAAATATCCGAATCACGCGGTGATCGCGTCCTTGATGGTCGAATCAAAGCGCGAGGCGTGGCAGGAGATCGTCAAACGGACGCAGGACACGGGCTGCGACGGTTTCGAGCTCAATTTCGGCTGTCCGCACGGAATGTCGGAGCGCGGAATGGGCGCGGCGATGGGGCAAGTTCCCGAATATACTTGTATGGTCACGGAATGGGTTAAGGAAGTTTCCCAAATTCCCGTGATCGTCAAATTAACGCCGAACGTTACGCACATCGTGCCGCCGGGGCGCGCGGCGCAAAAAGGCGGCGCGGATGCGGTTTCGTTGATAAATACGATAAATTCCGTGATGGGCGTTGATCTCGACACGATGATTCCATATCCGAACGTTAACGGAATGGCGGCGCACGGCGGTTATTGCGGGACTGCCGTTAAACCGATCGCGCTCAATATGGTTTCGGAGCTGGCGCGCGACGCGGAATTCACCATTCCGATTTCGGGCATCGGCGGCATCAATACGTGGCGCGACGCGGTTGAATTTCTGCTTTTGGGCGCGGGCAATGTGCAGGTTTGCACTGCCGTGATGCATTACGGTTACCGCATCGTCGAAGATATGATCGACGGTTTGAATAATTATCTGGACGAGAAAGGTTTTGCGTCCGTTAATGAGATCATCGGCAAATCCGTCAGCCGCGTCACCGATTGGGGAAATTTAGACTTGAATTACAAGACGGTCGCCCGCGTCAATAACGAGCATTGCATCAAATGCAATCTTTGTTATGTTGCTTGCGAAGACGGCGCGCATCAATGTTTCGATTTCGACGAAAATAAATTTCCCGTCGTCGATGAACCCGAATGCGTCGGCTGTAACTTGTGCGCGCTGGTTTGCCCAAGTCCCGGTGCGATTTCGATGGTCAGATTAGATGACGGCAGCAACCCGCAAAGCTGGAAACAACGCACGGAAACTTGATTTTTCTGACAACAAAACCTAAAAAATGGAGCAATTCAGTAGCAGAATTGCTCCATTTTTTTTCTCGAAAAATCACTTCGCTTTTATTCGGCGGTTCCGTTAGTGCTGTCTTTAAGCGGCAGACAGCCGATGCCGATTTTATCGCTGTTACCGAAAAAACTGAGCGGGCGGCGAATATAAGTGCCTTTTCGCGTACCGTCGGCGGCGGCAGCGAGCGGGTAAAACGGTTCCATACACATCACGGTTTGGTCTTGCTGATCGAAGATCACGTTCATATGCGTTCCGCCAGCCGCCGGATATTTGAAAACAATGACGCAGGGCGTGCTGAAATTATAATCGGTTTTCAATCTGGTCGGCGAGACAAATTGAAGATCCAAACGGACTTTCGCCGAACTCGCAATTTTTTTAAGACTATCTTCCGGGACGCTACCGGCTCCGTTGCCGCCAAGAAAAGAAAGTGTACTGAAATCCGCCAGCAGATCGGTTTGCGTGTAGGTCGTTCGTTTGTAATGCAGCGCCATTGCCGCCGTCCACCAACTGATCGTCGCTGCCCAGCAAGCGTTTGAATGCTGTTGTCCTTCGACCTTTAATTTTTTTGTGTAATCGTAACTCATAAAAATTCCTCCGAATAAATGCTTATCAAATTTATTTTCGATAGAAATAAAAACTATCGGAGAATATAATAGTTTTGGGGAGAATGATTAGTCACTACCCGTTCGGGTAGGAGTTTTAAGCCGAAATCTATTAAAAGTGGATTTTGAATAAAGATTTACTCATTTTGGGCTAAAATGAACTGTTTTTTTATTTGGCAGAGTTGTTTCCGACAAGTTCACTAAAACGCGGATCGATGCGGATCCGGTCAAAACGCGGATCGACCGGCGCGAAATTAAAACCGTGTGAATTTACTTCTTTGGCTTTTTTGAGCCAGTCGATCGCTTCGTCGGTTTCGCCCAAAAGCGCGTAAGCGAGCGCGATCTCGTAGGCGAAAGCCCGCGGATTGTTTTTCACAAAAGAATCGCCGACCGAGCGTTTCAAACTTTCGAGCGCTTCGTCGCGGTTGCCGCCGACGGCTTGTATCTGCGCCGCGATCATCAGCCAACCGGTATCTCTTTCGTCCGTGTTTTCGCTGTAAATTCTCTCGTTTTGATAGGCGGAAAGCGCCGCGCTGTAATTTCCCGAAGCTTCGTAAACGACGCGTTTGGTTTTGTAGGCGGGCACAAATCCTTCGTTATTTTCGAGAACCTTTTCGGCGGTCGCCAGTGCGTCGTCGTATTTTCGGGCGTAGAAATAAACCAAACCGGCGGCGGTTTGAATAATTGCCGAACGCGGTTCAAGCTCGATCGCCGATTTGATGTTGCGGATCGCTTCTTCGTTTTTGCCCATTGCCGAAAGCGCGAGCGCGAGCCAGTGATAAGCGGTCGAATACGAAGGATTGAGTTCGATCGCGCGACCAAGCTCTTTGACGGCTTCTTCGCGCCGGTGTTCGTGATAAAACAAGACATAGCCGAGCGAAGCGTGCGCCTCGGCGAGATCCGGGTCGAGCTCGATGGCTTTCAGCGCGTTTTCCTTTGCTTTGTCGAAAGCGTCCGGCGGCGGCGGAATCTGATAAAGATTGAGCAGCGCATAAGCGTCCGCCAAACCGGCAAAGGCGAGCGCAAATTTCGGGTCGAGATCGCGCGTTTTTTCAAAGGTCTTGATCGCTTTGTTGAGGTTTGCCGCGCTCCGGTTCGAAAGCTGGTAACGTCCGACCAGATAAAGCTGATAGGCTTCGCTGTTTGGCGTGAAGTTTTTTGCGATCTGGCGGCGTTCGTTTGCCGAAAGCTCAATCGTCAGCGCTTTGAGAACGCGTTCGGAGATCGACGTTTGCAGATTTTGCAGCGAGCTCAATTTTTCATCGAAATTTTCGAGCCAGAGCACTTTTCCGTCCGCCGTATTGACGAGTTCGGCATTGACCTTGACGCGATCGTCTTCGACATGAAGCTTGCCGCGCAAGATAAAATTGACCGCGTAATTTTTGGCGAGATCTTCGAGACTCGGATTAGTTTTCAGTTTGAGAAACGCCAGCCGCACGGAAAGTTCCTTGACCCGCCGCAATTTTTCACCGACCGATTCCGCCAGCCCGATCGCGAAAGATTCTTCGTTTTCGTAATCGTCATCGGTTTCAAACGGCAAAACGGCAATCGTTTTTTGATGTGAAACATTACCGATCGGCGGCAGCTTTTCAGCCTCTGCGACGGTCTTTGTTTTTTGAATTTCGCGGTAGGCGAAAACCGCTAAAATTGCGAATAAAACGATCGCGGCTCCGGCGTAGATCCAAAATAGGCGGCGCCGGTTTTTTGGCGGATCACTTTCTGCAATTGGTTCAGCCGCGATCTCGCCCGTCACTTTCGCCGGCGGAAAAATTCTGGTCGCAACTTGCGATTGATGAATTTCGTCGGCTTCGGAAGATTCATTGGAACGCGAAACGATCGGATTATTCATCCGTTCAA
>JBBQOA010000095.1:0-10956 GCA_038330465.1 Pyrinomonadales bacterium | reverse complement strand
TCGTCCGAGCCGATATAAGCAAAATATTTTCCCGAACTTAACGCAAAACCTTCGTTCAAAGTCGCGCAGAGACCGCGATTTTCGCGGACGCGCAGTTCCGCGTCAAACGGACAATCTTTAAAAATTCGTTCGATAATGCGGGGCGAATCGTCTTTTGAACCGTCGTCGATGACGAGCAGTTTTTTCGGGCGAAAGGTCTGAGCAATGATCGAATTCAAACATTTTTCGATAAACGGCGCGTGATTGTATGACGGAACGAAGGCGAAAACTTCCGAATTGTTGCGGTCTTTGTTCATTTCAAAACTTCAAACTATAATAAAACAAATTTTTCGTTGCTTGTCATTGCGAGAGGCGTCAGAAAATTGCCTCAAATTTTAGCCTGATGAAAGTTTTACATATTTTAGACGCACTAAATCGCGGCGGCGCGGAAATGCTCGAACTCGACGTTTGCCGCAACGCGGCGAAAAACGGTCTCGATCTGTCTTTTGCGGCGACCGGCGGCGGTTCGCTTGAAACGGATTTTAAAAATTCGGGCGCGAAGTTTTTTCGTCTGAACCGGCGGTTGCCGATTGATCCGGCGGTTATTTTAGCGCTTCGCCGCATTATCAAAAAATACGGGTTTCAAATAGTTCACACGCATCAACCGGTTGCCGGAATTCATGCCTATTTAGCAACTCGCGGGATGAAAGTAAAACTTGTGCAGACTTTTCATGGCTTTATTCCCGACAAAAAAAATCAACTGATCACGCGCTTTCTTGTTCCGCGAATGGCGGCAAATATCTCGTGTTCTAAGGGGCTTTTGAAATGGCTCGCGGAAGTCGATAAAACCGATGTCGCGGGTTTCCGGATAATTTATAACGGCGCTGATACAAATCGGCTCGTTTATTCGGGCGAAAGTTTGAAGGACGAATTAAAACTCGCCGAAAATACGTTTCTGTTCGGGATGGTCGCGCATTTTTACGCCCACAAACGCAAAGACCAGATTACGCTTTGCAAAGCCTTTGTCAAAGTTGCCGAAACGCTGCCGAACGTGCATTTGATTCTTGTCGGTGGAATCGAAGCGGGCGGCGAATCAAAATATGACGCATGCGTCAGGATTGTCAAAGAGAATAATTTACAAAGCCGAGTTCATTTTCTCGGTCAGCGCGAGGATATGGCGAAAATCGTCAATTCGCTTGACGCATATGTTTTTTCGTCCTTTTATGAAGGTTTGCCGATTGCGCTGTTGGAAGCGATGCTCTCGAAAAAGCCCTGTATTTTGTCGGACATCGCGCCTTACCGCGAAGCTTCACAAAACGGCGAGTTTGCCGAAGTTTTCGAGACGCAAAACCCGGAAGATCTCGCGGAAAAGATTCTCAAAATTGCCGAAAATGACGAATTCAGAAGAGATTTGGCAAACCGCGCTTTTGATTTTGCGGTGCGGACATTCAGCATCGAAGCGCATCTCGAAAGTCTTAAAAATTTATACCAAACAATAATTTGAAACCCGAAACCCAAAAATTAAAACTGCTCGTCGGAATGCCGTCGAAAGATTCGTGGGGCGGTCCGATCGCAAGCGAACCGCCGTTTGTCGAAGCGCTTCGCAAGGCGGGCGCGGACGTCACGGAAGAAACCTATGTTTACGGCGACAAAGACAAGCCGACGCCTTTCTTTGAACGTCTGCGGCGTGTCCTGAAAACGGCTTTTCGATTTCGCAAATTGTTAAAAAAAGAGAGCTTTGATGTAATTCACCTGAATACGGCGTTCGATCTGAAAACGATCCTGCGCGATTCGGTTTCGCTTTTTTTGATGAAGCCGGGAAAAGCGAAGGTCTTTCTCAAACTTCACGGTTCAGCCGCCGAAGAATTCGCGCGGGCGAATTTTCTGACGCGCATTTTGATCGATTATCTGAAAAAGAATGTGGATGGTTTCGGCGTTCACACGACGGAAGAAAAGGCGAATTTTCTGAGGCTCGGGTTTGATGCCGGGAAGTTTTATTTCGTCAAAAATGCCGTCACGATTCACGCCGGTTTGCCCGAAAATTTTGTTCGAAATCAAAAAGAAACCGGCGAAATTTTCGAGATTCTTTTTGTTTCGCGGTTTATCGCCGCGAAAGGTTTGCTCGAAACGATTCGGGCTTGTGCCATTCTGCGCGAGCGCGGCGACAAGTTTGCTTTGACGTGCGTCGGCGACGGCGAAATGCTCGCGGACGCACAGCGCGAAGTCGAAAAATTGAAGCTGTCGGCGGAAGTGAAATTTACGGGTTATATTCCCGAAGCGAAGGTGACGGAATATTTTTTCAAGAGCGATCTGTTTGTCTTTCCGACGCGTCATATCGAAGGCTTTCCGAATGTTTTATTTAAAGCGGTCGCGGTCGGTTTGCCGGTTGTGACGACCAAAATTCGCGCGGCGGCGGATTATTTGAGCGAACCGGAAAATTGTCTGTTTTGTTCGCAAGCGCCCGCCGATATTTCCGAAAAAATTATCAAACTGATCGAAGATAAAGCTCTGCGAACAAAGATGAGCGCGAATAATTCAGAGTTTGGCAAAACGCTTTTGCCGCCGGAGATCGCGTGCGAATTTTTAACGATCTACGAAAAGATTTTAGAATGATCTGCGGTCGCATCACGCAAACGGCACTGACTTTTCGGTGCGCCGCCAGTTTTCGAGCACTTTGGAAATGCCGTCTTCGAGGCTGACGTCCGAAGCGTAGTTTTCGACGTGATTGATCTCCGGTTTTTCAAAGCCCGAACTTTTCAAGATCAAATCTAAAATTTCCGCCGCCGCGTTGCCTTTGCCGGTTGCGACATTCCAGATAATTTCTTTTTGAACGCTTTCAAGCGCGGACGTCGCGCCGATGATGCTGATTTCCTTCATTTAATTCATTCGGGTTTCAATCTTGGCGGACAGATTGAAAGGCTAATTGATACCACAATTGCGCGTTGAAATCGAATGAATCAGTGGTTTTATAATTGTTTTGGACGAAGTCTTCGGGCGATCGTTTTGGCGAGCCACGCGATGAAAAGCGATTGCCAGACAATAAAGAAAGCCAGAAAAGCATTTGCTAGATTCATTTCGGCTGCATACGAAAGTTTATGCGAAAAAATCTTGACAAATTCAAGCGACAATATTGCCGAAATTGCCGCCGGAAAATTTGCGCAAACAAAAAGTTTTCCAAACAGACGATCCGTTATGCTGCTTCCTTTGCTCACGAAATAGCAAACATTTAAGGTTGCCAAAACAATACCGAAACGATTGGATAATAGTTGGACGATGAATTTTTTCATTTTTTTTACCTCACAGATTTGTTATTTTCGTTACACAGCATATATTTAGATTTGTTCCCGAAAATGTCAGAAATAATTTTTCCAGATCCGCGCAAGCACGAATTTACCGAATGGGTTTTGTTCGGCGATTATTATTACAATGCCCGCGACATCATCGGGTTCGGCGGCGATCTGACGATCGAAAATTTAAGAAATGCTTACGGGCGCGGCATTTTTCCGTGGCACGTCGAAGGACTTCCGCTGCCGTGGTATTGTCCCGAAGAACGCGCGATCCTTGATTTTGACGAGCTTCACATTCCGAAAAGTCTCCGCAAAGAATTGGCGAAAATGCGCTTTACTTTCTCGATCGACAAAGATTTTGAAGCGGTCATCAAAAGTTGTTCACGTGCGCGCCGCAGCGACGGTTACGGAACCTGGATCACCAACGATTTTATCCGCGCCTATTGCGATCTGCATTCGGCGGGCGATGCGCACAGCGTCGAGGTCTGGGACGGCGCAGAGCTTGTCGGCGGACTTTACGGCGTTGACGCAGGCGGCGTTTTTTGCGGCGAAAGTATGTTTCATTTGCGCTCGAACGCTTCAAAATTCGCGCTCCTTCATCTGATCGAATATCTTAAATCGCGCGGCGCGACGTGGCTCGATATTCAGGTCATGACGCCGCATTTTGAAGTTCTCGGCGCGGAAGAACTCGAGCGTGAAGATTTTCTTAATAAACTCGAAGAAACGCAGAAATTGAACTTAAAATTATTTTGAGAAATTATGGACACGCAAAAAGAAATCCGCGCGCATCTTCTGGAATTGCTCAAAGGCAGATCGGCGCATATTGCTTTGGAGAAAGTTTTACGGGAATTTCCGGTTGCGGCGATCAATACCAGAATCGAAAATGCGTCGCACACGGCTTGGGAATTGCTCGAACATCTGCGGATCGCGCAGTCGGACATCGTTGAATTCAGCCGCGACGCCCGGCACGTTTCGCCCGTATTTCCCGATGGTTACTGGAATCGGTCGAAAGGCACGGCGGAAGATTGGCAGAAATCCTGCGTGCAAATTTTGCGGGATTTACAGACGATGCGCGATTTGGTGGCGGACGAAAAAAACGATCTGCTCGCGAAATTCGAATACGGCGACGGGCAGACGCTTTTTCGGGAAGCCTTGCTCGTTGCCGATCACAATTCTTATCATCTCGGGCAAATCGTGTTTCTGATGCGGATCTTGGAGAAATAAAATGTCAAATTTTTTGATTTACGGCGCCAACGGCTACACGGGCGAGTTGATCACGCGCTATGCGGCTGAAAAGGGTTTGAAACCGATCTTAGCGGGCAGAAACGCCGAAAAGGTCGAGAGGTTGGCGAAGCAATTTGAAATGCCGTTTCGCGTGTTTGATCTGAATGATTCGGCGCGGCTCGACGCGGCTCTGCGCGAGGTCGAATTCGTGTTGCACTGCGCGGGTCCGTTTTCACTGACTTCCGCCTTGATGGTCGAAGCGTGTCTGCGGACAAAGCGTCATTACACGGATATTACAGGCGAAATTGCCGTGTTTGAAGCGATGGCGGCGCGTGATAAAGAGGCGAAAGTGGCGGGAATTATGATCATGCCGGGCGTCGGGTTCGACGTGGTGCCGTCGGATTGTCTGGCGCGGCATTTGAAAGACCGCTTGCCGTCGGCGACGCATTTGACGCTCGCGTTTTACGGTTTGGGAAGAATTTCGCACGGCACGCAGGCGACGATGACGATGAATGTCGGGCGCGGCGGCGCGATTCGCGAGGACGGCGAGATCAGAAGCGTTCCGGCGGCTTACAAAACCCGCGAGATCGATTTCGGCGAAGTTCAAAAAAAAGGCGTGACGATTCCGTGGGGCGATGTTGCGACCGCCTATTATTCGACTGGCATTCCGAACATCGAGGTTTACACGATCGTCCCCGAACAGCAGTTGAGATTGCTCAAACTGAGCCGTTATCTCGGCTGGCTGCTCGCGACCAAACCGCTGCAAAGCATTTTGCAAAAGCAGATTCCGGCGGGCGGACCGTCGGACGAAGAACGCGCCAAAGGCAAAACCTATCTGTGGGGCGAAGCGTCGGACGCCGCCGGAAACAAGGTCGAGGCGCGTCAGCAGGGCGCCGAAGGCTACACGCTGACGGCGCTGACGGCGCTCTGCATTGCGGAAAAGATTTTAAACGGGAATTTTTGCGCCGGATTTCAGACTCCCGCGCGCGCATACGGCGCCGATTTGATTCTTGAAATTGAAGGAGTCAAGCGCGAAGACGTTTAATCCGGTTTCAGATTTCAAGTTCTAAGTATTTATTTTCTAACCCGGAACTTGAAACTAAAATCAAGCGGCGGTTTCAAACAGCGCCAAGATCTGTTTGCCTTCGTTTGAGCGCGGGTCGATCGTGCGAATATGCTTTTGACCCTGCATTTCCCAAATTGCCGTGACCGAACCGTCTTTTTCGACTGCGTGATACGAAACATCTTCCGTATTTTCCGTATTTTCTGTATTTTCTGTATTTTCTGTTACTTCAGCGGTTGTTTCTTCCGCTGTGACTGTTGCGTTTTCTGACATCTACTTTTAAAAATTCTCCTTAAAACTTGTTTGTGTTAATAAAATTGTTAATGATACACAAATTCTTACATATTTGACAAAGAAAAGTCGAGTTTTATTTGCTTCTTTTCAATTCCAGCTCATAAAACCAAAAATCATTGTTCGGCTGATCGATCTTTAGCTCGTCGGTTTTGCCCGTTTTATCGAGCGTGAAAATGACGAAACCGCGCGGGAAATTATAGGGAACCGTCGGTCGCCAATGAATTTGAAACGTGTCGTAGTTCCAATGTTCGAGATCGGCGACGAAATTTGGCGCCGGGACGAGCCGCAAAACCAGTTTACCGATTTCTTGCGTGACGATGACGTCGCCATACATTTCGCTCGAATAAGTTCCGGCGTAATTGGCAATCGCGAGACTCGGTTTGGTATCGGGAATTCGCGCGTCATCGATCTTCTTATCGGCTTCCGTCTGGCGCACTTTAGCTTGTTTCGCTCTTTCGAGCCGTTCGCCCGACCAATCGCGTTTCGGCGCGGCGTCGAGAAAAACGTCAAGAATCTTGCTCATCATGATCGTATTGACCGACGTTTCCGAATTGGTCAATACGACGAGACCGAGACCGAGATCGGGCATCAGCGCGGTTTCCGAGATCATTCCGTCGAGTCCGCCGCCGTGCGAAACGAGCTTGTGACCGCGATAATCGGCGAGAAACCAGCCCAGACCGTAGCCCGAAAACATCTGCGTCGGCGCGTCTTTTGCCGGAAACGGATTGACGCCGAGAATCGTGTTTTGCGCCCACATTTCGCCCGAACGATCTTTTGAAAAGATCTGTTTGCCGTCGATGCTGCCGCGCCCCAATTGCAGACGAAGCCAATTCGATAAATCTTTGACACTCGCGTTTAATCCCGCTGCTGAAGCCGCACCGTCCACATTTCCCTGACGCAAAACGCGCAGTTTTCCGCCCGATTCATTGTGCGGCAGCGCATAATTATCTTTATTGTCGCGGATGCTCACGGTCGTGCGCGTCATTCCGAGCGGCGTTAAAATCCGTTCTTTGACGAATTCGCCCCACGGTTTGCCCGCAACGCGTTCGATCACTTTTCCGGCGGCGATGAACATCAGATTTTGATAACCGAACTGCGCGCGAAAACTCGAAACGGGTTTCAAAAAGCGCACGCGCCGCAGGATTTCGTCGGTCGAATTCGTTGTTTCATACCAGAGCAGATCGCCGCTGAACGTGTCGAGTCCGCTGCGGTGCGAAACCAGATCGCGGATCGTTATTTCGCGCGTCACATACGGATCATACATCTGAAACTCGGGCAAATATTTGGAAACCTTGTCGTCCCAGCCGCCAATTTTCTTTTCATCAATCAAAATCGCGAGGCTCGCGGTCGTAAAAGCCTTTGAATTCGAGGCGATCGCAAACAATGTGTTTTCGTCCACCTTTTCGGGTTTGCCGAGTTCGCGGACGCCGTAGCCTTTGGCGAGCAAAACCTTATCGTCCTTGACGATCGCGATCGCAAAACCCGGCACGTTCCAATCTTCGCGCACCTTTTGGGCGTAAGCGTCGATTTCGGCAAGTTTTGCGCCGTAATCTTGGGCGAAAACGAAGACGGGAAAAACGAACAATACAAAAAGAATCGAATAAATTTTGCGTTTCATATTTTTTGAAATTTTAGCACGAGTTTTAATCAATAAAAATCTCATCGACAAAAATAAATGCATCAAAGCCCGCGCCCGGATGCCACGCCGGAATTTTGCCGAGATTGACGGCGTGAACGCGCACGTAGCGCGCTTTGACGGGCGTGATCTCGGCGAAATAATCTTTGATCTGCGGCGTCATATCGTCAACCGCGACCTCCGGTTTGATCTCGGCGACTTTCTGAAAGTTCGTGCCGTCGTTCGATATTTCAAATTCGACGCGCGTCGGCATCCAGATCCACGGTCGCGCGTCCTGCAAAAATCCGCCGCCGACGCGTTTGATTTCGGTTTCGCGCTGCAAATCAATAACGGCGACAAAATCCTGATCCTGATAACCCTGCCATTCGCCCGACGCGAAATTCAAGCTGCCGCGAATGCCGTCGATCAAACCGAAATCGCCGCCGCCCGTGTATTGACGATTGTATTTCGACAAGATTTTGACCGTCCAATCGTGCGGCATTTTGATGAATTTCGCTTCGGTGATCTGGCTGCTTTCGCCTCTCGTATTGATCGAAATGGTTTTGATAACAGTCGTTTTTTCGATCGTCAAAGGCTCTTCGTATAACAACACGTTTGGATCATTCTCGCCCAAAGTATAAAGGATGATTGAACTTTCATCGGGCAAAGAGATTTTTACAGCGGTTTTATCGTTGAAAATACGCGGCGCTTCGATGGTCGGAACAATCGCGGAATTATTTGTAATTTTTGAAACGGGCGCTTCGGTAAACCAATCTTTCACGGGCGCGTCCGCCATTACAAATTCGAGCGTGCCGCCGTTCATTAAATCTTCGTGCGTGAAAAACGATGCTTTATGTGGTTTGCCGTTGAGTTTGACTGATTGAATGTAAATATTTTTATCGGAAACGTTCGCGGCGCGAATCGTGAACGTTTTGCCGTTCTCGAGCCGGATCTTCGCTTCTTTAAAGAGCGGCGACGAGAGCGTGTAAACGGGCTGCGACGGGTTGACTTCGTAAAAACCCAAAGAACTCAAAATATACCACGCCGACATTTGCCCGCAATCTTCGTTGCCGATCAAACCGTCGGGCAAAGGTTTGTAAAATTCATCCAAAATGCGGCGGACGAGTTTCTGAGTTTTCCAAGGCTCGCCCGCGTAATTATACAAATAGGCGATTGCGTGCGAAGGCTCGTTGCCGTGCGCGTATTGTCCAATCAGTCCCGAGATGTCGGGCTGATCGCGTCCGGCGAGCTTGTCGTCGGTCGTGAAAAGTTCATCCAATTTATTTGTAAAATTCTCGCGTCCGCCGTATAGATCGATCAAACCCGAAACGTCCTGCGGCACAAAGAACGAATAAACCCACGCGTTGCCTTCGGTATAATTAAACGTCACTTCGTTCGGCGCAAACGGCGAAATCCAATTGCCGTTTTGCTTCGGGCGCATAAATCCGGTTTGTTTGTCGAAAAGATTTTTGTAATTTTGCGCGCGCTTTAAATATGATTTGAAATCGTAATTATAAAACTCGAAATTAGGAATATATTTCGGTTGTTTTTGTTTTGAATCGCGCACGACCGCCGTGCGCGGGATTAATTGCCCTTCCTTTACCCATTTCTCTCTGCCTTGTTGATACAAAATCTTCGCCATCTGCGCGATGCAAAAATCGTCGTACGCATATTCGAGCGTCTTGGAAACCGACTCCTGTTCATCTTCCATCGAGATATAACCGCGCCGTCTGTAAGCTTCGAGTCCGAAATGATTGAGTTCAGCCGAATGCTTTGCGGCTTCATCAGCTTTTTCGTAATCGAAACCTTTGATGCCTTTCGCCATTGCGTCGGCGATCACCGAAACGGCGTGATAACCGATCATCGTGTCGGTTTCGTTCGCCGCGAGTTCCCAGACGGGCAAGCGTCCGCCCTGTTCGTATTGCCGGATAAAAGTATTGATAAAATCAGCGGTGCGTTTTTGGTCGATGATCGTGTAAAGCGGATGCGCGGCGCGAAATGTGTCCCAGAGCGAAAAGATCGTGTAGTTGTCGGATTTTGGATTTTGGATTTTGGATTTTGGATTTTGTCCATCGGCGATGTTGTGAATTTTTTTATCGAGTCCGAGATAATTGCCGTCAACATCATTGAAAATGTTCGGCTGCAGTTTCGTGTGATAAAGCGCGCTGTAAAAGGTCGTCATCTGCGCGTCGGTGCCGCCCGAAACTTTGATTTGCGCGAGTTCTTTATTCCACGCATTTTTTGCATCAGCGCGAACCTTTTCAAAATCCCAACCGGGAACTTCCGCCTCCAAATTCTTTCGCGCGCCTTCGATGCTGACGGGCGAAAGCGCGACCTTGACGAGAATTTGTTCGTTCGCTTTGGTTTTGAAATGAAAGGCGGCTTGCCTTGTTTCCGTTCCGTTCGGTCCGCTGATGCTTTCGATTGATTCTTTCGTATTCGTAAATGGCTTTGAAAACTCAGCGACGAAATAAATGACTTGATTCTTTGCCCAGGACGACGAACGGCGAAAGCCTTCGACTCTGGTTTTGCCGACGATTTTCAGCTCTGAATCCAAAACTTTATCGCGCCATTTCAAATCCAGAACAATGTTGGCTTTGTCCGTTTGCGGGAAAGTGTAGCGATGAAATCCGACGCGCTTCGTCGCAGTTAATTCAGCCGCAACGCCGTTATCCAATTTAACGGAATAATATCCGGCAGTCGCGGTTTCGTTCACGTGCGAAAAGTTTGATTTGAAATTATCGAAATTTACATCGCCGAGCGTCGGCATCAGTAAAATATCGCAGTAATCGGGAATTCCCGTACCGCTCAAATGCGTGTGCGAAAAACCGTAGATTTCATTATCCGAATAATGATAACCGCTCGAGCCGTCCCAATTATCGGTGCGCGTATCGGGCGAAAGCTGAACCATTCCAAAGGGCACGGTCGCGCCCGGAAAAGTGTGTCCGTGTCCGCCGGTGCCGATGAATGGATCGACGTATTTTGTAAAATCTTTCGTCTGATTCTGCGCGAAAACACCGGCGATCAGCGCGAGATGTAAAATGATAAAAGCGATTTTTTTCATAGCTTTAATTCCAGAAATAAAAGCGGGCGCAGAGCTTTCGCCATTCCGGGTCTGTCATTGTTTTAACCTGTTCTTCAGCAGATCATTGAGAATTCCCGCCGAGCAGCGTCCCGCTTCGTCGGTCGCGACGATCTTTGTTTTGTAACTCAGTTTGAATTCGCCCGTGGTGCGCACCACGGATTTCGGTTGCGGAATAATATTCAATCCGGCGGTTTGCGCGCAGACCGTCAAGCCGAAGAAAAGACCGAGCATCAAAGCGAAAACTAAATTTTTCATAAATTTATTACCCTGACCGGAGCGCCCGCGCCCGCGCAGGCAAGCGTTTGAAAACGCTCAGAAGCCTTCATCAAAATTCAACCTGCAAATGACTGGAGCGCCCGCGCCCCCGCGTGCCAGCGTTTGAAAAACGCTCAAAAACCTTCATAATAAT
>JBBQOA010000094.1:0-10964 GCA_038330465.1 Pyrinomonadales bacterium | reverse complement strand
AACCCAAGTATTCTGCAGCGTCCGATTGTCGAAGTCGGTGAAAAGGCAGTGCTGGCAAGACCGGTTGAAAAAGCGATTGAACTAATAAATTCGGCGAAATAAATGAATACTATCGAACATCTGCGCCAGCTTTACGCTTACAACGATTGGGCAAACCGCCGGATCATCACGGCGCTCAAGGAAACGCCGGTCGAAAAGGCGCGCAAAATTCTCGCCCATCTTTTGATCACCGAGCAGGAATATTTTGAGCGTCTTTACGGCAAAGATTCGAAAGGTTTTGATTTCTGGCAGGATCTTTCGCTCGAAGAATGCGGCACGCTCGCGCGTGAAACTGCCGAACGATACGAAAAACTGCTCCGGCGTTTTGAAGACGAAGGTTTGGATCTGACCGCTAAATACCGCACGAGCGAGGGCGTTTGGTATGAAAACACCTTCCGCGAGCTGCTCACGCACGTGCCGTTTCACTCTGCGATCCATCGCGGAAATATTATGCTCGGGCTTCGCGAAGCCGGATTTCCGCCGCCGAAAATCGATTACATCATTTACCTGCGCGAAACAAAATATATTTGACGAAAATCTTAACGCCGGGACGCCGGGGCGCAAAGTTTTTTATATTTCTCGATAGCGTCTTGGCGACTTTGCGTTAAAATGCTTTTTTGCTATGGAACAACCGCAACCCGAACAACTCAGTTTTGATTTTTACACGGAAAAGCCGCATCTCGTCCGCGAATCGCGCGATGAATTAAAGCTCACGCTCGGCAATTTCGCGGGTCCGCTCGATCTGCTGCTCTATCTCATCAAACAGGAACAGGCGAATATTTTCGACATTCCGATCGCCCGCATCACGGACGAATATCTGAAATATGTGCGTCTGATGAAGAGTTTCGACATCACGCTGGCGGCAGATTTTCTCGTGATGGCGGCGACCTTGATCGAGATCAAATCGAAAATGCTGCTCCCGCAAGAGATCACGCAAGACGCGGAAGAAGACGCGGAAGACCCGCGCGAAATGCTTGTCCGGCAGCTGCTCGAACATCAGAAATTCAAAAACGCTTCGCAGATGCTCTATGAGCGCGTCACCGTCGAGCAAGCCGTTTTTCCGCGTGGACGTGTGGAATCGGACGAAAACAATGCCGAAACAAATGCGACGGTTTTCGATCTGCTGGCGGTTTTCCAGCGAATTCTGTCGCGCCATACCGAAGAAGTTCAGATGGAAATTCAGCGCGAAGAAGTATCGCTCTCGGAGATGCTCAAAAACTTGAAAAAACGAATCTTTGAAACAAAGGAATTAAGTCTGCTCAAGTTTTTCGAGGAAATGCACACGCGCCGCGAGCTCGTCACGGCATTTATGGCGGTGCTCGAAATCGTCCGCGCCGAAAGCGTTAAGTTAGTGCAGACGACGACCTTCGGCGATATTATTTTGAGGAAAGTTTAATTATTTGCCCGCGCAACCCGCAAAACATTCGAAACAAGATTTATTTCTTTTTTGTCTTTCGTGTGGTTCGCACGTTTTGCGGGCTGGATTCTTATGGACGAAGAAATTGAAGAAAAACAAACGCGCAGTATCAGCGAGATCGTTTCGCTGGTCGAAGCGCTCGTTTTTGTCGCGGACGAACCGATCACCGTTAAAACGCTTGCGGACGTTTTGGAAGAAGACCGCGAAACAATCGAAGCGGCGGTCGAAGAATTGAAACAGGAATACGAAGATCGCGAAGGAGGTTTACAGCTGCGCGAGATCGCCGGCGGCTGGCAAATTTCAACGCGCACTGAATATCACGAAGAGATCCGCAAATACCTAAAAACGCGCCCGAACGCGAAATTATCGCTCGCCGCGCTCGAAACTTTGGCGGTGATCGCTTACAAACAACCCGTCACGGTGCCCGAAATCCTCGAGATTCGCGGCGTTCAATCGGCGTCGGCGATCAAAACTCTTCTGGATAAAAAACTGATCACCGCGAAAGGTCGCAAAGAAACCGTCGGGCGACCGATGCAATACGGCACATCGAAAGACTTTCTGCTCCAATTCGGATTAAAAGATCTCTCGGAACTGCCGTCGATCGAGGATTTTGAAGACTTAACGCAAGGAATATAGAAGCCCGCGTGTCAGCAATCGTGTCAAACGTCTCATTTCGTAAAATTCGTTCTTTATGCAAACCGAACAAACCGAAAACGAACTGATCATCAGAGAAACACCCGGCTGTTTATGGATCGTCGGTTTGTTTTTTGCGCTTGCCGGCGGCACATTTGTTTATGGTGCGCTCGGCGGTTTTAGCAACTGGCGCGATCAATCGCTGTGGACGCTCGTGGTCGCTTTTTTGATGGGTTCAATCGCTGTTGCCGCCGGAATCTGGATAATTTACGGTGCGCCGATTACGAAAGTCATTATTGACCGCGTTGAAGATACCGTGCGGATGACGCGCTACGGTTTATTCGGAAAGCGCGAAAGTTATTATGATTTTGCGGAGATTGAACGATTCTATCTGGTCGAAGAAAAAGATACCGAAGGCGATGATATCTGGTTTTTAGGAATGGAACTGACGGACGGCGAAACAATAAAAATCTCGTCCTTCGCCAGCCACGACGAACGATTCAAAAGCAATTTCGTTTTTCAAACCAACGAATTTACGCGCAAACAAATTCCCTCATCACAGATGATTCTCGACTCCGAAGATGAAGACGACGCTGAAATAAGTTAATATCTTTATTTGACGTGGATTCGATCTAAACCGTCGAAGACGGTGGCGTATTTGCTTCCCACAGTGCTAACTGTGGGAAGCAATGCGATAATGATTTCAAGCGTTTGAAAACCGCGATATAATTGATATGCCGCCATTTTCAATGGCTTTTCGGTCTGAATGACTTTTTCCCGACAGTCGCGCACTGCGGGCTACGAAATAGATCGCCGGTTTCACCGATTAATTAATACGTTTTATATCAAACTCACGCTATTTATATTTTTATGCAGGAAAGGTTAAACAAACTAATCGCACAGGCAGGACTTGCTTCAAGACGCGGCGCGGATGAATTGATCGCGAGCGGCGAAGTGACCGTCAACGGCGAGATCGTCACCGAACTCGGACGCAAAGCCGACCCGGAAACCGACCATATCAAGGTCAGCGGCAAACTCATCAACTCGAAGATCGCCAAACGCGAGATCGCCTATGTTTTGCTCAACAAACCGAAAGGTTATCTGTCGAGCGCGGCTGATCCCGAAGGTCGCAAGCTCGTCACCGATCTGATCAAAGGCTACGGCAAACTCCATCCGGTCGGACGGCTCGACTACAACACCGAAGGCTTGATCATCCTGACGAACGACGGCAATTTTACAAACCTTGTCGCTTCTTCAAAAACGATCCCGAAAGTTTACGACGTCAAGGTCAAAGGCTTGCCGAACGAAAACGCGATCAATAAACTGCGGCGCGGCGTCCGATTAGAAGACGGCTTTAAAACCGCGCCCGCCCAGATCAAAGAGCTAAAAGCGACCGACAAAAACGGCTGGTACGAAGTCACGCTTTACGAAGGACATAATCAGCAGATCAGAAAGATGTTCGATTCGATCGGTCACAGTGTCGTCAAACTCAAACGCATCGCGATCGGCAGCATCAATTACGACCGGCTGCCCGTCGGCGCCTACCGCGAACTCGACCCGGAAGAAGTCAAAAACATCGCCAATCCGGCAAAATACCCAAAAGCAAAGATCGAGTCGAAAGAGAAATCCGCGAAACCAAAGCCCAACGAACGCCCGCTAAAACCGAAAAGACCGTCGCGCCCGCGTAAAAATTAACACTGTTCGGCAAAGATTTTCTGTAAATTCGCTGACCTTTTATTGTCTGGCGCGTTCTTTGGTGAACCAATACGCGACGGCGATCAGAACAAATTGAACCGGCAGGCGAATGATTTGCGCCGCCGGGCTGAATTCGGGATAGAGATTAGGATTCAGCGCCATATAAATATTTGCCGGATAAACGGCGATCAAAAGCGCGATCAAGCCCCACGCCGCGAGCTGCGTAAATTTCGGGATGAGCAGCAAAACGCCCAGCCCGATTTCAAAAACTCCGCTCAAATAAACGAGAAAAAGATGCGCCGGAAAGACGGGCGGCAGCATCCGCAGGTAAAAGTCCGTGTGCAGAAAATGATTGGCGCCGGCGACTATAAAAGCGGCGGCAAAGATCCATTGCAAGGTCGTTTTGACAATTTTCATTACCGAATATCTTAAAACAATTTGCGGCGGAAAGACCCGCGAAACAATTATCAAAACGGCGGATATTTATTTCGCGAAACATTTGCCCAGATAGTTTATTTCCCTTTGCTGAAGGTTTTGAAGCCGCCGTTTTTGGCGATTTGCGCGGCTTGCGCGGGCAGATATTCCCAGTGCCAGTGTTCGCCTGAAACGGTGCGGACAAATCCTAATTTCGGCGCGTTTTTTTTGAGCCAGTCATACATCGGCGTGCCGTCGTAGCCGAGTGTGTTGAGGTCAAAGGCTTGCCCGTGCTGATGATTCGATCTGCCCGGTTTTGCCGCCCGGTTGCCGCCGTGATTGATGAACAGATCGTAGAGCTGCTCCTGATGGCGATAGGTGCGAAAACCGCTTTCGATACAGAGTTCGAGATTAAACCGCGCCGCCGTGTCGCGCAGTAAAAAATAAGGCGCGACGCTTTCGAGCGTGATCTGTTCCATTTCGCCGCCGTTCCCGACAATATTAACGAGAATTTTTGTGCCGATATATTTGCCGAGCTTCCAACAAGCATTTGCACCTTTCTGGTCGGTCCAATCGGCAGTTGCAAAATAATCCGTGCAGCCTTCGGTTAAATTCGCGGCGGACGTCCAGCCGATCTCGTCCTTCGCGGTTATCTTGCCGTTTTTTATTTCAGCTTTACTGATTTTGACAAATGATTTTCCCGCGCCCTGCGCGCGCTCGGTGACAAGCACAAAAGTTCCGACCGCGATCGTCTTGCCGAGCGAGGCAAATGCCGGAGCGCCGCCGCGAATGATCGCCTGCCCGTCCGTCACCGTAAAGTTATCGCCCGCCGGTGCAAAGTCCCAGCGGTCGGGCGCAAAACTGACCAGCTCGTTCAAAAATCCGCCTTCCAGATTCCCCGCTTTCGTCCAGCCTGCCGGAACGATCAAATTTGCGGTGTTGATCGGTTCGGCGAAAACAAAGACCGAGCGTTTGGCGTCGGTCGCGACATCGGTAACTTTGATTTCGGTGCGTTTCGGGATTCGTTTGAAATCGCCGACCGCGCTGCCCGCCGGAATTTTATCGCCCGCTTTGAAAGTTTCGACCTCGGCTAAATTATCGGCGCGGCGAATCCGCGCGTCGTTGTCCATCACGATATAGGTTTTATCCGTGTAGCTCGGTATTATCATAAGATCCTCTGAAAATCTGTGAATTTTGAACTGTTTACAACAATCGAATTCTATCTCAAAAGATTATTTTGTCAATACTTTTTAAGTGTTCTATTTCCGCACGATCTTAAATCATTCTTAAAAACACTCAATAAAATCGTCTTCCCTTGATTAAGCCATTACGCTTATGGCAAGATAAATTTAGATTATAAAAGAGATTATGAATTTTGAATTAAACGAAGAACAACTGCAAATAAAATACTCAGTTCGCGAATTTGCCGAAAGCGAGATCAAACCGCACGTAATGGAATGGGACGAAACTCAGCATTTTCCCGAAGAATTGCGCCCGAAGCTTGCCGAACTCGGACTGCTCGGCGTGCTTTTCCCCGAAGAATACGGCGGCGCCGGAATGGGTTATATCGAATACGCGACGATCATCGAAGAGATCGGACGCGTCTGCGGTTCGGTCGGTCTTTCGGTCGCCGCGCATAATTCGCTCTGTTCGAATCATATTTATATGTTCGGCTCGGAAGTGCAAAAACAGAAATATCTGGTCCCGCTCGTGCACGGCGAAAGTTTTGGCGCGTGGGGTTTGACCGAAGCCGGCGCGGGATCGGACGCTTCGGGAACGCGAACGACCGCCGTACGTTCAAACGGCGGCTGGCTGGTCAACGGCTCAAAGAATTTTATCACGCACGCGATCGCCTGCAACACATTGGTTGCGGTTGCCGTGACCGACAAAGACAAAGGCAATCGCGGAATTTCGGCGTTTATCTTCGACAAATCGATGGCGGGTTTTCGCTCCGATAAAAAGGAAAACAAGCTCGGAATGCGCGCTTCGGAAACGGCGTCGGTCGTCTTTGAAGATTGTTATGTGCCGGACGAAAACCGTCTCGGAAACGAAGGCGAAGGCTTTCTGCAATGTATGCAGATCCTCGACGGCGGACGCATTTCGATCGCCGCGCTCTCGGTCGGCATCGCGCAGGGCGCTTTCGAAGCGGCGGTCAAATACGCGAAAGAACGCGAGCAATTCGGAAAACCGATCGCCGAGTTTCAGGCGATTCAATTCAAGCTCGCCGATATGGCAACGCAGATCGAAGCCGCGCGTCTGCTCACGCAGCAAGCCGCATTCTTAAAAGACGCGGGCAAAAAGGTCACCAAACAATCGGCGATGGCAAAACTCTTCGCGTCGGAAACCGCCGTCCGCGTATCGGAAGAATCGATCCAGATCCACGGCGGCTACGGCTACACGAAAGATTATCCGGCGGAAAAATACTGGCGCGATGCCAAACTCTGCACGATCGGCGAAGGCACGAGCGAGATCCAACGCCTCGTCATCGCGAAATCTTTGCTGAAGGCGTAAGTGTTTGAAACATTTTTATTTGAAAAGACGAGTTGGGAATATCGCTCGTCTTTTTTATGTTAAATCCGTGAAACATTTCGATATCTTTTTTGCGTTTCACGTTGCACGAATGAAACAGTTTTGATACTATATCTTTGCTGTCGAAAACAATCCAACTAATTTCAAACTAAACCTATAAGGAGATTTACAATTATGAGTACAGGAACTGCCAAATCAACGAATATCGCCAACGGACTGATCGGTGAATTAGATATGGAAGCCCAAACAACGCGCAAAATACTGGAAAGAATTCCGACCGAGAAATTCGAATACAAGCCGCACGAAAAATCGATGTCGATGATTCGCCTTGCCACGCACGTCGCGGAAATGATGAACTGGGTGAGCGTCACCTGCACGACCGATGAACTCGATTTTGCGGTCGGCGACAATAAACCGTTCGAGCCGAAAGACACCGCCGAATTGGTCGAATATCACGACAAACTGGTCGGCGAAGCGATCGAAGCCCTGAAAAACACTTCGGACGAAGATATGCACAAAGATTGGTCGCTCAAAAACGGTGAAACGACGTATTTTACGATGTCGAAGATCGCTTGCCTGCGAACGATGTGCTTTAACCACATCTGGCATCATCGCGGACAGCTTTCGGTCTATCTGCGGCTCAACGATATTCCGGTTCCCTCGATCTACGGTCCGTCGGCTGACGAAGGACAGATGTAATCAATTACGAATTACGAATTAAAAATTAAAAAAACGGTGAGCATTTTAGCTGACCGTTTTTTTATTTCTCGAAAAATCAATTTTCTTCGACATTATTTTTGGAGTTCATACGAAACCTTTGTCGCGCTTTGGCTTTGTGAATCGAGACGGACATTAAATTTGATCTTGCGCCATTCGAAATCGCCGATCCGGACTTCGCCCGTGCCCTCGTAATTAACTTCGTTCGGCGTCGGTTTGTTGGTTTCAAAACCGTCGAGCGCGATCACGATATTCGTCGTTTGATAATCCTTGCTGATCTCGGTCATCAATTCCTTCATCAAAGTATCTTCCGCGAGACTCGGCGCAAATTCCGACGTCGCTTCGACAAATTTATAGCTGACGTCTTCAACGCGCTGATTATTGAGATTCACTTTTGCCGTAAATTCGAACGGCAAAGAGGTTTTGTCGTCATTGACGACGGCGAGCGCCGTGCCGTTAAAATCAATTTGGTTTTTGGAGTTTTGATTGTTTTGAACATCGCTGATCCTGATATCGACCGTTTTGTCGGCGAGATCGACGCGCAGTTTTTCGGTCAATTTTTGAACGATGACATTTTTGTAGCGTTCGATCTTGAGATTCGCATTGATCGAATCGCCCGGCTTTGCCTGAACCGAAAATGCCGCCAATGCCATCAAACAAACCAGCAAAATATTAAGTTTTCCGAAACCGTTTTGATTTTTCATAATTTCAAGTCCTCGCATTGAACTGATCGGCAAGATTTATGCCAAGAGTTATTGTTTCTAACTAAATCGATCTTTTATAACCACTTAGCTATCAGAAATCGGAGTCTTTTGATGAACGCGTCAATTAAAATATTTTGCGAATGCATCAAAATCAAACGTCCGCGCGGTTTTGACGATCATCCGAATGATTCTTTTACTTTTTGAAATTCCCCAGAAAAGTGAGAAAATCGCTCCTTATGAAAAAACTTCTTTTTATATTCCTTGTCACGTTGTTTTCGTTTAATGCTTTTGCGCAGAAAATGCCATCGTTCAAGCAATACGGCGCAGTACCGGAAAAAGCGAAAGCCGTGAAGATCGACTTTTCGAGCCACAAAAGAGCGCGCACCTTTCGCACGAATCTGACCAATGCTTTGAAAGAAGGCGTAAATTTTGCGGGACATTACGTACTTGCGACGTGGGGCTGCGGCACGAATTGCAGCGAAAGCGCGATCATCGACGCGCGCACCGGCAGGGTTTTCTTTCCGAACGAGCTTGCCGGCGCGGGTTTCGGGTTTTGCGAATTAGGCGATGAAACGGAACCGCTCGTTTACCAGTCGAACAGCCGTTTGCTGGTTTTGAACGGATTCAAAGGCGGCGATCTCGAATCTGAAAAAACGTCCTGCGGAATTTATTATTTTGAATGGACGGGAACGGCTTTAAAGAAAGTCGGTTTCGTCAAAAAGAAACGAACTTCAACTCCATAATGATCGAAACGGAATTCTTGGAAAAACTGTTCAGCGGCGACACGCGCTCGGTCGCGCGGGCAATCACGAAGGTCGAAAGCGGTTCGGGCGATGCGTCCGATTTGATGAAAGCCGTTTTCCCGCGAACCGGCAATGCGCTCGTGCTCGGCATCACCGGTTCGCCCGGCGCAGGCAAATCTTCGCTCGTCGATAAGCTCGCATTTTATTATAAAGACCGTGGCGAACGCATCGGGATCATCGCGGTCGATCCGTCGAGCCCTTTTTCGGGCGGCGCGATTCTCGGCGATCGAATCCGAATGTCAACTTTGGGCTTAGACAAAAACGTCTTTATCCGTTCGATGGCGACGCGCGGCAATCTCGGCGGTCTGTCGCGCACGACGGTCGATGCGGTCGCAATTTTGGACGCCGCCGGATTTGATAAAGTGATCGTCGAAACGGTCGGCGTCGGGCAGGACGAAGTTGAAATTGTCAAAACGGCGGACGTTTCGGTCGTCGTGCTCGTTCCCGGAATGGGCGACGACATTCAGGCGATAAAAGCCGGAATTATGGAGATCGGCGACGTTTTCGTGATCAACAAAGCCGACCGCGAAGGCGTTCTGCGCACCGAAAAAGAACTCGAAGCATTATTAAACCTCGCGCATCGCCCCGATTTCTGGATGCCGCCGATCGTCAAAACCGTCGCGACCGAATCAAAAGGCATCGAAGATCTCGCCAAAGCCATCGAAAGTTATTACGAATTTCAAAAATCGGGCGAGAATTTGGAGAGAAGAAAAGCGATCGCCAAATGGAGATTGCTTGAGCTTTTGCAGGAAAAACTGCTCGCCGATGTTTTAAGCCGCAACGGCACGAGCGAAAAACTCGACCGATTGGCGCAGGAGATCGCCGAAAAGAAAACAAATCCGTATTCGGCGGTCGAAGAGATTTTGAAATGATCAGGGAAAATGTTCTTGAATATTTTGAAGATGGTCAAGAGGAAATTTTCCGTTGGTCGCATTGTCCGTCAATTACACAAAAATTATGGGATTTTAATTTGTGTTTTTGGACTAAGAATTTAGGCGAACTGCATCTTCCGACCGGAAGAATTGTCGCGAGTGACCCGACTGTTTTCTTTGATGAAAAGCCGTTTGTTATTCAAGTAGAAAAGGGTAGCTACGACGTTATTTTAAGTGTTGCCCGAATCAATCAACAGTTTGAACAACGTAGCTTTGAACATGAAAGAGTCGCCTTTGCGATGATTAAATTTAATGAAAAGCGTCCGATTCGTTGGGAATTAGCGTTGCGGGAAAACGACGATCTTTCAAAAGAAATGGATGAAAAGTTTTTCGGCTACGGCGTTGACAGCGGAACAGGCTGTTTTATGGATGTCGAAACGCAGAAGATTCTTAATGATTTGCTTTTTGATGAAGAATACAAGTTTTTCGACTTTTTACATAATCAAATGCAAAAAAATTATGTTCCGACCCGTGATTGGATAAACTACGACTTTGAAGGATTGCCGCACAATAATTTAATTGCCTTTTCAAGCGGTTGGGGCGATGGCGGATATGCTTCTTATTTTGGATTTGATGCGGATAATCAAGTAGTTTGTTTAGTCACAGATTTCGAAGTTGTCAAAGATTCGGAAGTAGTATGAATTCTATGAAAATCAATCATCTCGGCATTGCAACTAAAGATATCGCGGAAGCGCTCAAGTTTTGGGAAGACGCTTTAGGACTCGAAAACGTCCATACGGAAACGGTCGAAGATCAAAGGGTGCGCGTCGCGATGCTGCCCGTTGGCGAATCAAGAATTGAATTATTAGAACCGACGAGCGAAGATTCGCCGATCTCGAAATTTTTGGAAAAACGCGGCGGCGGCGGAATACATCATATCGCGGTCGAAGTTGAAAATATCGAAGCCGCGCTCGCGAAACTAAAGGCGGCGGGCGTGCGTTTAATAGATGAAAAACCGCGAATCGGTGCGGAAGGTTGTTTGGTGGCGTTTGTGCATCCGTCGTCAGCAAACGGTGTTTTATTGGAACTGGTGCAGGAAAATAAGCAATAATATTTGTAATAATGCGTAAAAGACGGATTC